>NZ_JAMYTD010000007.1:0-201818 GCF_040322255.1 Mesorhizobium sp. M0166
GCCTCCACTCCAGCCAGCATCTTGAATCACAAAACAGATAAATCTGGAATCCCCTTTGATTCCGTCAAAGGGGGAACCGCTCTAGCCGGACCTCTGGTGGGGGCTCGGCATCCAAGCCCTTCCGATCGCGCCAGACGCGCTCGACGAGGTTCTCAAGGTGCGAGACACGATGACCGGCCGCAGCCGCCCGCCGCGTCTCAAGCAACTCCTTATTGAGCTGCTTGAGCCGGTTCGTCGTCTGGCGGACGGCGAAATGCACCCACTTCTGGAGATACTGGTAGTGCGGATGGCTGTAGTTGAAGGACTCGCGGTCAATGTTGAGCGCTGCGTCGAGTCCCTCGGTGATGAAGACCTCGGACATGAGCTGACGCAAACGGGTGAGTTCGGAGACCTGGTAGCCCAGGAAGGAGGGATCGAAGAGGACACCGCTCGCGTTGTTCACGCGGACGAGGCAGCCGTTGTTCTCTTTGGGAGTGATCTTCTGGTTCCAGTATAAATATGCTTCGAAGGATAGCGCCCCTCCACCAATATCGGGGGGGACCGCTCCCAGACCGGATGTCACCTTGCCGAAGAACATCAGCGGGCGACCGATCTCGCTAGTGCCGTGGAGATCCCTGTCGAACGATATTGGCCGCAGCAGCTCGACATCGTCGAGGAGCACGCGGAACAAGCCGACGGGGTCGACGGTGCTCGTCAGCCCAAGCCGCTGCCCGATGGTCTCTGTACCCGTCAGCTCCACTGGCTCCGCCGACCTGCTAGTGAGGCTGTAGAAGCCGATCCCATCTCCGGCCGTCAGCTCGAACGGATGCCGGTCAATGTAAGGGACGGGCACCGCTAGGCTAAGCAACCAGATCATTCCGAGATAGTGATCGAGAGACTCCTCGATGTTGGGCGTAGCCTTGCGCGTGCGGACTTCTTGGCGCACCGCTGCATACAGCTTCCGGAACCTAGCACTCGGAGCGTCGGACACGTCCCATGGCAGCCGGGGCTGCTCAAGATATACATCGGCATCGTCGCGTGCCACGCGCCCGATATGGTAGCTCGGTGGCATCGGGGGAGCGCCATCCACGTCCCCGGCCTCTGCGCGGTCAAGAAAGGTCCACCTGTCCAGGCCCTGGAGCAGCTCGCGCGCCTGTGGCGTAATCTCCATCAGGACAATCTCGGTGCCCTGCGTCTCGATGTCGGTCGCGGGCTCGCTCGTGATCGTAACGGTGCCCGTCTCGAAGGCATGCTTGTCGGAGGCGGCGGCTAGCATCTCCTCCGTGTGTGTCTTCAGGATAACGACCGCAGAGGTCCGGAATTCGTCCCCGCGACGCTTTGTGATCACTTGGAAATGCTGCGTCAGCTGTGCGACCGAGAAGAGCCCGATCCCGATCTTTCCAATGAGCCGCCGCCCGCCGGGGGAGAGCGTTGGGTCCGATGGGTTCGCCGTCCCGAGACGCTTACCCTTGGCGGTCCGCTTTGAGCTGCCACCGATGTGGGTCACGAGATCGGCCAAGACCTCGGGCGACATCCCGAGGCCGTTGTCTCGGACGACAATGCGCTCGAAGCGCGGCGCATCGGTCTGCAGAATGACCTCGGTGGCATCCGCGTCGTAGGAGTTCGAGATCAGTTCGCGGAACGCGGACGATGGCCGGCGGTAGATGCCGTCGGTGACGCGGGCGAGTACGCGATCGTCGACGCGAAGCGTCGTTCGGACGACATCTCCGCTCTGACGGCCGCGCCGTATCTCAAGCGCCAGCTCTTCAGCGCGATCCTGCATACATCCCCCTTACCCGTCTGGGCGCGCAGCAATCGCAAGCGACCCACGAGTGCTGTTTTGTCGACGCACCGCGCCCTGCGTCGAGCAGTATCAGATCGGCCTCCTGATCGCCATGAACGTCGACCGGAACTCGACGGCCAGCCCATTTTGCCTGCCCGCGACCTCGGCGGCGGTCAGCGCAGGATGGGTCATGCCAGGGCGGACATCCCAGAGCGGATGTCCTATTACGATCGCGCGGCTCGCGGCGATGACCGCCTCCAACCCTGCGATGGTCGTCCGCGACGATCCCGGAAGCGCTGCATGAACCCGGTCCGCAGCGTGTTGCGCAACGCCGGCCCAATAGGCTGGCGAGAAGTCGATGGGAGCCGCCGCATCGAGGCATAGTCGCGCGACATCCACCGCGAGACGCCAGTCCAAGATGCTGTGGTAGGCCAGGTTTCCGTAGTCGCGCATGCACTCGTGGCAAGATGTCTGGCACACCGTGCCATGGTCGTGCGGACCGGCCATGACCTGGAACCGGCCGAGGAGGCCGGGTCCAAGAACATCCTGCAGCACCGCTTCAAATTCGGCAGGCGCTCCCAGGAAGGTGCTGTAGCCGGCACCGTTCTCGAGCGTGTCCGAGAGGAACACTTGGCCTACAACGTTCCCCGCCGCAACTGTCGTGCGCAACCCGACCTTGAGCTCGTTATCACTGACATCCAAGCGCACCGCCGCAGCCCGCCTCAGCAGGAACCCGAACGAGTATAGTGCCGCCCGTCCCTCGACACGTAGTGGATCGGCAAACACGCCGGATGGCCACACGTCGACCCCGGCGACGAGCACGTCGGTGCGGCTTATCGCGGCCAGCGCCCGGCGGTCGGGACCGCCCGTGGGTTGGCTCCGAGGTATCGCGTTGACTTTGCTAAGGGCCTGACGCGTTGCCCAAGTCTCATCCCAGAACCTCTCGAACTCGAACAGCTGCCCGTTGTTGTCGTTGATCACGTGGACCGTCTGGCCGCCGCTGTGGATGCCGAAATTGCAGTGCGTCGCGAGCGGAGGTCCCGCAAGGCCAAGCTTTGGCCGCGTCGCGCGCGGGGTCCACTCGAAGGTCCCATCATAATCCCGCTCGGACCCGAAGCGTGTTCGGAAGCCGCGCGGCTCCGAGAGATCGACGACCTGATAATCGGCGGCCCCGGCGCCGCACACTTGACAGGTGAACGCGGGGACGGCGGCCGCGTCGATCGACTGGCACCGGCGGCAGATGCCCGTGGGGATCGGCGGTCCGAGTGGGTTTGCGATCTCGGTGGGGATGCCTCCCCGAAGTTGATAGTCCACCACGCCGATTGCCGTGTGGATCATGCCTTCCTTTACGGTCTCCGACCCAGGAGCGAACTGGCTGATCGCGAGATCGAGGGGGCGATCAACGACATCGGCCGGCGGCCACTGTCCCCGGCCCGGTCTACCGTGAAATAGATAGCGCGTCCTGGTCGGGAAGCCGAACATCGGAAGAATGCCGGCGTTGGCTAGCCGCTCGCTGAGCTGCGTCTGCATCAGGTGCGGGCTGGCCACCGCAGCGTCGATCTCCGCCACGAGGTTGGCGGCCGCCCACGCTTCCAAGCCGCTCTGGTTCGCCTGAAGAACAGGAGCTGCGGCTTGAAGAAGCACACTGCAGATCGCGGATATCCTAACTCCGTTCGCACCGATCCAGGCGGAGACCTGCGCACGAACTATCGAGCCAGCCCCACCGCCAAGACCAGCTGCGGGCTGCCCCCATGCGGCGGTTTCCCCGAACTCTCCATGCACGCTGTCTCCGGATGCCGCGGGAAACAGCTGGAGCGCCGCAAACGCCTCGCGGAGAACTTCTTTCGCCAGCACTCGCCGGACTATCGGCTCCACTGTGAGGTCGACATATGGCTGCGGCGGAGGATCGGCTGTGATCTTCTCGGGCCGCTGGAAGTAGTAATCGTCATGACTCCGACCGCGGCAGAGCGTCAGCGCGATGGAGAGTGCGGTGCCGCGTCGGCCGGCGCGACCGACCCGCTGCTGATAGTTAAACCGCAGCGGCGGCATGTTCGCCATCATGACTGCAAGCAGCGATCCGATGTCGACACCAGCCTCCATCGTCGTCGTTACACTGAGGAGATCGATGGTGTCTACGAGGGGAATCTCCTCAGGAGCGGGAAGGCAGACACCTTGGAAGAGCCGTTGACGCATGCGCGCCTCAGCCTTGCCGGTCTGTCCCGTCATCTCCTCGCAATTGAGGCGGAAAAGCGGTCCGGCATCCCGCGCCAGGAATAGGTAGTAATCCATTGCCGTTGCGCCGGCCCCAATAGCCTGGGGGCCTACCAGCTGGCCTTGGCAATCGGTGCATACCGACGCACTCGGATGGAGATGGACGCGCCGGCAGGCATCGCATTCCCACGATCCCGCACCGGCACGGGCGATCCGTAGTCGGTTCGGCTGGATCAGCCAGCTCGTGACTAGACCGCCATGGGAGAGCCGGTTCTCAACCGCCGCCACCAATGCCGCGGCCGGCCGACCGTTGACCCTCGCGACCTCGTCTAGATAATCTCGGACGAACCCTGGCGCGGCCGGTGCACCCAGCGCGGTGTAGGGCTCGCCATCGATGCGGCGGCGCTCGCCGAGAAGCCGAAGCGTGCCGTCTGCTGCTTGGACGACGACCGCGTCGCCGTCCCCCGGTGCCCCCGACCCGACGGCGGCGTGTGCGATCTGAAGCGCTTCCAGTCCGCGGCGTCCCGAGGCGAAAATCACGTTCAGCACCGCCGCATGAGCGCTGCGGCGCAGCCGCCGAAGATGCTCGTCCTGCTCGACGGACAGCCCTCCCGGTAACGGCGACGGCGGCGTTGTTGCCCAGTCGAAGAGCTCCCGCCAGCTGCCCGTCTTCCGATCTGGAGCGGTCCAAAGGCTGTCTTGGGCGTACCCTCCCGGATTGATTCCGGACGCAAGAAGCTGGAGTTCTGCATCGCGAAACACGTCGCCGACGAGAAACGGACCCGCTGTCCGGGCGAGGATCGCCGCCGCCGCCTGCGCGAAAGTGGAGCCGGGCGAATAGGGGCACGGCTGCCCCGCCAACGGACCGGCTGCAAATCCGATGACCATCGCGTCCTGCGGTGAGCTTAACACGAAGGCGGCCGCTGCCGCGGCCTCCTGTGGTGTGAGCTGTGCGCCAGCGACTTGGCTTTGGAAGGCGACGGGTCCTTGGCCTGCCACTTCCAGTGCAGCCACCACTGCCTGGCGAACTGCGTCGAGATGGTGGGCCTGGCGCATCCCGGCTGAGAGCTTGGCCGCGTCCTGTCTGCTATCGGAAAAGACGACAAGCTTCCGGTTCTGCTCGCTGCCCGGAGGAGCGATGTCACGCAGGAGCGAGTCCGCAAGTACTTGGGCGACCTTCTGGAAACCCGTGCGCTGCCCTCGAATTGGCGAGCCGACGTTGCGGCCTGCCCAGTCCGCGTCGCAGCGCGGGCAGCGAGAGGGAAATGCTCCCGCTGTCGGCGGAGCTGCGCCGCCGGCGCGCTGCGGCTGGTGCTGGGTAGGAACGTAATAGACATGCCCATTGCCAATCACGCCCGCTGTCAAGATACCGGAGCGCGGATCCAACCGCGCCCGCCGCCATTCCCGCAGGACGTTCCCCTGTCTCCAGCTCGCTGACCGCGGGGTGCGCCCGGCGGATGGCCAGAACACCGCGTAGTTGCCGTAGTCGCGCTCCGCGCCGGCCCGGTCCGGCACCTGCTCGAGATCGGGGAAGTCCGGTGTCAGCCGCCACTGGTTCGGATTGTTGGTACCGCCGCGATATCCGCCCAGGAATACCTCGCCGCACGGCTCGCAATACAGGAGCTCAAGCACACGCGAACCGCATCCGCATCCAGAGGCCGGAATGTGATGGAGCGCTCCGACAGGTGGGGCATCAGAGCGCTGTGGGGTGTGCCCACAGGCGGGGTCGACACAAGCCCAAAGCCCTTGCACATTCCGGAACATTATGTGGGCGCGAACCGGTAGCAATGGATCGGTGTTCGGCAGTTCGGCGCTGGCGAGCGCATTTACCAGGCCCTCGGCCGCAGCCGTCGCTACCTGCAGAGTCTCCGCGGGAAATAGGCGGACACCGATGTCGGCGGTCTGTCTTGGCTCCAGTCTGCCAGAGCCATCGTCGGATCTGCAGACCGATCGCAGCGCGTCGGCCGCCTCAACGCGCGCGAGCGCGCGGCCAAGTCTGTCCCCGGCCAAAAGATGGCCATTCTGGCCGACTCCGACCGCGGCTTCGAGCGCGCCGACCGCTCCGTCGATCCCTGTCGAGGCGGCCGCCGCGGGAAAGGCGGCAAACGCAGCCGCGTGCGACGCGATGGATGACACCGCCGTCGCTGACAGCGGTCGCTGCGTGCCGCCGATCACGGCGAATCGCGACCTGTCGCGGCCAAAGAACCCGTGCAGGTAGTCGCGCCCGGCGACATCGTCAGAAAGAGAAGCGGACGACGCGATGATACGGAGCTGATCGTGGTCCGGGCGGAGCCCGAGGCGATCGAGCAGCACCCGCAGAAGATACGCCACCTCTGTTCCAGGCGTGCCGCGATAAGTGTGCAGCTCGTCGACTACGAGATGGAACACGTTCCGCGTGTCGAGGCTCAGCCAATGACGGGTGGCATCGAAGATGGGCGCCTCAACACCTCTCATCAGCATGATGTTCAGCATGCTGTAGTTCGTGATCAGGATGTCAGGCGGGCTGTCTTGCATGTCCCACCGGGACCACATCTCCGCACCGTCCATGCTCTGGAAGAAACGGACAGCTTCGGGTGATCCGGCGACGGCGAGTGCATCCCGCTCGAGCGATGCAAGCTCGCGCCGCAGTTCCCCTTCCTTGCTCGTGGATGACGGATCGCCCGAAACCGGCGTGCGACCAGTGTAGCGACCAAAATAGAGTCGGTTGCCATGGCGGTGACTGTCGAGCCAGCTTTTCGCATTGATGCTGTCGAAGCCCAGGCGAAGGCGGACGAGTTGGTCCTCCGCCAGCGCGTTCAAAGGGTACATTACCAATGCGCGCATCGCCGGCGGGCGCGCGACGGGATCCTCGTGACCTCGCTGAGAGACGCGCGGGTGGTATCGCCGTCCGGGCGGGCCGTCGTGGTTCCACCAGTCGTGCTCGGCCGGTGGGGCTCCTGGAGCTCCCCAGCGGGCGGATTCGGCGACAAGTGCCGCGGCGAGCGGGAGGAGGAAGCATTCGGTCTTGCCCGAACCCGTGCCGCTGGTGACGATGACGTCCCTGCACTCACGCATCGACGCATCGAGTGCCCTGAACTGGTGCTCGTAGAGCTCGCGCCCGGCAGAGAACAGGCCCTGTGACACGAAATCCGATATGTCGGTGATGAGCGGGGGCGATACGAGTCCGCCAAGAATGTCGGCCGCCGCGGAGGCGAAATTGCGGCCACTCATAGCGTATGGCGGTGCCGGTTCGATAAGTGGGCGGCGGTAGAGGCGCCCATCGGTATCGAGAAGCGCTCGGCGCTCGGCGACCAGGCTGTCATAGCGGAGGTCAAAGGGGCTATCGAGGTAACGCAGATAGACGTCACGCATGCGCTCGAAAATCGAAACCGGGTTCGTCAACTACTTAGCTCCCTCTCCAATGTTTCGCAGGGCGGCCGACACTGCCGCAGCAACCGGGGCGGTCACCCCAGAGTAAACGAGGTGCCGGTCGGCAATGGATGGCAGCATGCCGGAGCAGATCACCAGCGCGCGGTCGAGGAGGCCTGGCGGCCGAACCGTGATCGGAAAGCTGGCAATGCCCTTGGAGAGGTCGAGCCGCATCGCACGCTGCCGGCGGCCTAGGACCCAGAACTTCGCCACGACGGGAGGCACCTCGCGGGAGATTCCGCCGTGCCTGAAGATATGGCGGGAGCCGTAGTCGGAGGTGAATCGGAAAAGGCCGCGCTGCGTGCTGCCGGCCTCCGCCACTGTGGAGGCGGTCCAGATCATTTGCGAGCGGGAGAAACGAAACACCTTCCACCCGCCACTGGGCAGCGCCGTCTCCGGAAAGCTCTCAGGCGAAGGGACTCGATAGGCTGCGAGCACGGCCAGCGCGGCGTTCCATTGCACGGGGATGCCCACTTCACGTGCCAAGCCGATCATCTCTCCGGCCGATACCGCCTCGACGCGCACTAGATCAGGGGCACCTCTCTGCGGAAGCGTGAACATCCTTCCCGCTGCTGCGGAAGCCAGGCTCGCGAGGAGTGCGTCGCTGCGCGCACCGCACAGTACAGCGGTCGCCGATGTCGCGGGATCGCCCGCGGCAAGCACCGGCGGTGCCACGCGCCACCCGCCTCCGGCTGCCTGGCCGAACTCACAGTGCGCCAGGCTGCCGAACGCCCACATCGCCCGGTTGTGCGCGGCTGGCCCGCCGCGCAGGGAGGAAAGCAGCTCCGCTGCTTTGCGCTTGAACGTAGCGTCGGTGCCGGACGCGACCGCCGACATCCAGAGGAGAAGCTCGTTCATCGCGGCGGCCTTCGTTTTCTTTTGGCGACCGCCAGATACTGGTCCCACAGCTGCCGCTCCGCCGATCCGTGAGCACCGCTGCGTCCAACGGAGCAGATGGTCCGTGCCCACAGGGAGATCGTCGAAGCCACCGCGTGGGCCGCGGTAGAGGGAGCGAGCGGCGCGCTGATCAGAGAGGGTCTTGAGTTTCGCATGCCCGCAGCGCGCGCCAGAAGCCATACCGGGGCGAATGCCGGCCGAGCGACGTAGATGCCGCCGATCGCTACGCTGAAGTTGCATATCTCACCGGGCATCGCGCCGATGAGGTGCGCGGAGGGATCGGTGTGGAAGTACTCGCTTCCTCTCGTCGAGGCGAGCGCACCTGCCAGAGCGGTCTTCTCACCCCAGGCGGGCCACCAATCCCAAACGACGGCACCCGGTTCGACTTCGTAGGTGGCGGTAATGCCGCTGTATTCGATTCGATGGCCACCTCGGCGATCCCAGCCCTCTGCGGCCCAGGTACCATCGCCTTCGAGCGACGCGGGACGGCCGTCGATACGCACGGGTTCGCCTGGCTCCAACAGCCCCAGCAAACGGATCGAAGGCGGGTGCCCCTCTAGCCACCTTCCACGAGCAAGCTGCAGGCCTCCCGCCAATTCGATCGAGACGGCAGGCAGCGGATCGAGTGCATGGAGGATCGCCGGGCCATCCTGCGGAGCTGAAGGCCGGGCCGGGCGGACGTCACGCCAGCAGAACCAACCGAACGGGATTCCCGGACCCTCAATCCTCAAGGGAGCGATCGCGCCTGTGGCTGCGATCTGGGCGAGCGCAGCGACCACGAGCTCTTCCCTGCAAATGACCACGTTCTCGCGCCCGATCGCGATGCGAGGTTGGCTGACGAATCCTGCGACGCTTGGATGCTCCCCGAATATGTGAATGTCGCGCGCTGAGCGGTGCCATCGAACGGGCAAACCGATAGCCGCTATTGACAGCCCTTCTGAGAGGACACGGGCACCATCCTCTAGCGCAAGCGGCTCGAGGAGGCGGTCGTCCAGCGCGCCAAGCCAAGTCTCTTCTCCGCCTTCCTGTACCGCGACTTCTTCAGCGCCGACCGGCTGGCGCAGCAGCGCGCTGAGTTCGATTCCCCAATCACCGGGGCTGAATAGCAGCTGAAGGTCAGCTTCTAGATCCTGATACTCACGTTCCGCGTTGGCAGCCGAAAGCCGAGGCTCGCGCCTGGTCCGCGACCGTTCCAGCCTTGGGTGGTAGATCGGCGGTCTTCCAGGCCCCGACTCTCCGCCGGCTTCATTCTCGCCAGGTGCGACCCGGCCTTGGGGGGCGGACCGCTCGGGTCCTGAGGACGTTGGATCGATGATGTCCGAGGCTATCTCCGCATGAAGCGTCTCGATTGCATCAGATTCGGCACCGGATACCGTCACGGCCGGGCCACCCCCGTCCGATGGAGCTCCGGGGCTCCCGCCAGGCGACGCGGCCTCTTGAGTTTCCCCGGCCGTTTCCGTTCTGGTGATCGCAAGTCGCCCGGCATCCCCGGCCGCCGGCTGGCGTGGGTCACTCGGGGGGATGATGTGGTCGCCCTCATCGGAAATGTCGGGTAAATCGGCGCAGGACGCAGGATCGATCGCTGGCTCGTCGTCCGGACCCTTGGTGCTGGCACTCTGGGGAGCATCGGCTGCGTCCGCAGATACCTCTTCCATCACGCCAATGGGAAGTGGAGCGGTCAAGGTGACATCCATCGGCACGCTGCAGGCAACCTCGGAGCTTGCGATCGCGGCTGCAGCGGGAGGCGGCACCTCCCCGCCTCCGATGCATTCAGCACTTGTGACGCTTGCCGACTCATCTAGAGAGGGGCGGGCATCACTCCCGGGCGTGAGCCACTCCGCCTCCGGCAGCACACGGGGTGCAGCGACGACGGCGAGATCACACGCTGTCTCATGACCCCGCCGCCCTCCAGTTTCGACTTCCTCAGCCTGAACCTGCTCCTCCCCGGGTGAGTCGTGAGACCCGGCCGCGTCCAATGGCCCTGCGTCGGGCGAAGTGATGCCGACCGATGCTATGTCTTCCATATCGGAGTCCGCGATGACGGACATGTCAGCCATCTCGGCGACATCGTCCTTGCTGCTCAGTTCGCCCGGCGTCAAACCCACCGCCGATGCCTCGACGTGAGCCGGGAGAGAAGGTCCTCCCCGTTTCGCTACCGCCGCCGCCCTGCCCTCACGGGCTGAAACTGGCGCGAACGGCTCAGTTTTCCGGCCGCCGAACATATTTAGCGTGCGACGGAGCAGCCTCTCAGCGAAACGGCCGGCCGAACGGAGGAACCCCAGCACCCGTCAGCTCCACGCCTCGGCGGGGCAGCGCAGCGCGAGTCGCAGTTGTAAGATGGTAGGTGCCGACTGAATCCCTCTCGAGAAGCTGAGGCAACCTCGAAGATTCGCCCCTGCATTTTCCTTCGACAACCTCAACATTCCGACAATCTCCCCCAACCGAGGCACAACTTAAACCAAACCTGACGTCGCGCAATACTACTCGGACATTACTTGCCGTGAGCAGCCAATATGTCCATAAATTCGGTCCGCGACCCGTTTACCACTCGGTGGAAGATCGCGGTCGCGTCGCATCCGAGACGGTATCTCACGAGGGCTTTCTATATTGCTGTATTGCTGGATAGCCGCGAAGCTGTTTCCTAATGGACCCGGGCGAGAACATATGCAGGCTCGGGGATCGCGACGATGCAAGAGAGCGGGGAATTACGCGTCTACACGAAGCGCGATCTAGCAAAGACGCTGCCGTTTCGGCGCATACATGCCAGGTTCTGGGTCGCACAAAAACATTTCAGGAAAAGGCCCATTCCGCATCGGCCGGCGTGACCAACCCCTGCCGAAGTCGTCTCTGAAGTTCATGCCACGACGGGTCCGTCACGAAGCCTTTCATGCTTCCACATGCCTCGGCGAAGGAAATGTCGCCCAGACGGTCGATAAGATCACTCATCCCGCCGTTCCTGCCATTTAGGAATAGCTCGAGAGGATCATCATCACACTCAATTACCCGATGTCCCCAAGCACCCGGTACGTCGTCGGTTGCGAGAGCCTGCCGAAGATCTTCATCCACGCCTGCGGCCTCGAGCGCCCGGCAGACGACATAGCGCATCAGGGGGTAGTAGATCGGTTGATAGCTGCCTCCAAGCGCGCGCACGCCGGGCAGGATCGACAAAACCAGAAACATCAGCAGGAGATTCGGGACAAGGCTGCGGTTTGCCAGCCGCTCGAGGATGTCGGGGGCTGTGAAGCACGCCACCTTCATACCGGTCGCCGGATCGATGAGTTCTCCGGCGATCAGACGCAGCGGCAGGCGTTTGCCATTTTCATAGAACCAGAAGAAATCAGTACCGCGAGCGAGCCAGCCACTCCAGGGGCCGGACGCGAGCCCGTCGAGGCCGGCAAGGATATTGGAAGCGAACTTCGGGTCTTCCAGCAATCTCATGCGCAGCCAGGAATTTTCGTCCGACAGATGGTCCGCCACCAGGTCGGCGATATCCTCGTCGTCGATCTGCAGGAAGGCAAAGCGGCCTCCGAACATTTTTGGCCAAAGGATGAGATTGGCTGCCTTAATGGCGTGCGCCGGCCGCTCGAATTGCGTCTTCGGCAGAAGGCTACGAAGCAGCCTGAGCGCGTCGCACTCAGCGTTCGGCTCCCTTGGTAACATCTCGAACCTGTAAGGTCCCGGCCCAGCTAGCAGGCTGTATCCGATCATCCGGCTTCGGCTCAGGCCAAAGACGTTGACCGGCTTGCCGTCAACGGTGATCCAGCCTGGTCCCTTGCGTGGCTTTTCGACGAGATTCACCGTCGAAACGGCGTAGGAAACGTAGGTCGAACAGCCATGCGCCGAGAGACCAAGGAGGCTGAAGATATGCGTATAATAGGCTTCCGGCTCCAGGAGGAGAAACAAATGAGGGCCTGTCTGCAACACGCGGCGCCTTTCGAAATCCTTGCAGATCTTCGAGGCGGCATCGGTCGACAACCCGTTTCGTGTCGCTGCCTTCCTGATGATGTCGAGCAGTTTGGTGAAGGCGCGAAAGCGGATTTCTGGCACGGACCTAGTAGCTGGTGCCTCGAACAGGCGAAACGCATAATCGCGGATCGGCCGGGAATGGTATGGGCTCATCCAGGGGTAGAGTGCCGTCAGCGACCCCAGGACTGCCTGTTTCGCATCTACGCCTGCTGTTAGCTCTTCCACCTCACGATTCACCTTTTTCTTGTGTCTGAATTACACCGACGCTCAAACACGAAATACTGATGAGGAGCACCACTCCGAAGCTGAAGAAAATCGTCGAAGGAAATGCTCGATCTCCTACAGCGGCGGCGATGCCGAAGACGAGTAATCCGAGCGCCACGGCCACACTGTGCATAATGCCTTTTGCCCGGCCCAACAGATAGACCGACACTCGCAACTGCAATGTGACTTCAACGCTGACGCGTCCAAGATTGTACAGAAATCCGAGCGCGGCAAAAAGGATTGCTGTCCAGGGCGTGCGCAGAGATGTCAGCGCCATGAGAACCAGCGCCGTTAAGCCCAAAAGCATGAGATGCCGCGCGTGGCTACTCATCGCTCTTTCAATCCGGAATAGAGAGACCGCGCCGATCAGTGAGCCCGCCGACCATGCAGCCTCGAGGTAGCCGAAATCCACGGCAGTACCCTTCTGCTCCTGGAAGACGAAGCTCGATCCCATGACGCTGACAAGCACCGCGCTTGTATAGAGAAGCGCGTAGACGACATTGAGACGACGCAGGCTCGGATCGATTTCCGCTGCAGGGATTTTGGCGATGCGGACATCGCGCGAAACCGGTTCCAGCCGCATCATGGTCAGGCAACCCGCTGAAAACAGGAAGAAGGCAGCAAGAACGGTGAATGGCAGGACTGGTAGGCGCTCATGCAGCAAAGGCCCTGCAAGCAGAGCTGCGCCGAGGTTGCCGAACTGCATGACGAAGAAGACGGCGGAATTCGTGGCTACGAGATCGCGGCCGTCAGCTATCACGGGGATCATTGATTGCGAGCTCGTTAGCGCGACACGGTCGCAAAACGAAAAGAGGGCCGCTGACAGGCAGATGATCAGAAACACGTCCATGTAGAGGAGCCCGCAAGCGGTAGCCAGCATAACGAGGAAGCGGCTGAGGTCTGCCGCAACGTTCAAGCATCGCCTGTCAAATCGATCCGCCGCCACGCCGGCCAAAGGGCTCGCGATGAATTCGACAATGCTTGCGATCGCAAGGAATGTCGCCACGCCGGCGGTTCCGTACCCTCGCTCGACGAGAATCCAGGCGGATGCGATGTAGTAGCCGTTTCGGGCAACAGCCGCCGATAGCGTGCTGGCCAGGAATGCGAAGCCGGAGTTGGACCGCTCGGCCCGTCCTTTGGCATGATGATTTCGAACCAGGTTTGACATGAGCGGCGTATCCGGGCTGACCGCCGATGGATACCTTCTTCCGCCAAGCCTGCTTTACTGTGATGTTGGGGTTTTCCGATACTTGCTGAGAACCGACAGGCGGCGGCCTAGATTCTCCACTTACGACGAAATTCCGTGGGGCCCGCGCCGAAAGCCCGCTTAAAGGCGGTCGTGAAATGGCTCGAGCTGCCGAAACCACATTCCATCGCGATTTCCGTCGCCGACAGATTGGTCGATCGCAGCATGTCCGCGGACTGCTCCAACCGCCGCTGCGCAATGAATGCGTGCGGCGTCATGCCTGTCGACTGCTTGAAGGCCCTCCAGAAATGGAACCGGCTAACCCCAATCTCTTTTGCCAGATCGGCGAGCGTAGGTCTGCCGTCCGACAACGCCTCGATCATTCCCACCGCGCGCTTGAGATCGAACGATGACAAACCGCCTTTTGCCGGTTCCTGATGGAAGCCGTTCAACCTGAACATTTGCCCGAGCAATTGGGTGGCCTGGCATTCCACCATCGTTGCGCTGATGGGGTCAGGCTGCTTGAGCTCCATGGCAATCCTCTGCAACGCCAACTCTACAGTGCCGTCCCGAAATCCGATCGAAGGCGGCAGCACTGCCGCACGATGGCGAGCCATTCCCGCAAACACATCGTCGGCGAACCCTTTTTCAATTGAGACCAGGAGGTAGGAAGCGGTCGCGTCTCCCTCGTCCCACCCATTCCAATCACTGCCCGCGGGCATGAAGATGATCGAACCGGCCCGGCGCGGCAAAAAGGCAATCCGGCGCCCATCCACAATGTCTTCTCCGCGGGACGCTGTGCCCTTGAGGTTCATCAAGAACACATGGTTTGGCTGCAGGATTCTTGTCTCCTGGCGCTCAAGCCCGGTTCTTTTGACCACGTCCGCCCGCACGCTCCCCCAATTCTCATACTTGTGGGCAAGCGATTGGTGCCGTGAACGGCGATTCTCGGTCGGGTCGAGGGCAAGAGTATTCACGTATTCACAGCCTCCTTACTGGCGAGTGGCCAGTCGTCGCATGATGTGGCGAACCAGGGGTTGCTGAACAACACGCAAATAACTCTGGATTGGTAGAAGATGTGACTTTAGCGAAAAAATGGCAAACGAGTGAAAGCCGCCTGTATCCGGCAGGCCTACGAGTTGGCTCAGCCAATACTTGAGCCCGGTGAAATATTAGACCCCACTTATCTTAGTGGAATTTCCCCCATCGACGTATCGGCATCTCACCAATGAAACGGTGCTGGAGGCATACTGCGATGCGTGGACTCGACGACTTTCTGGCTGAGTGCGACCATGGCCCACGGATCAACGGACTGGCTGGCTTTTTCGCCGCGACCGCCGCGGGCAAGAGCGGGATGCCAATCCGCAAGCCCGTCGCCGACGCCCGCCTGCTGCCGAGCGATGAACTGCTGCGCGACCTGGTCAGCCTGCATGCGGCACGACAAGGGTTTTTCGACCAGCACTATAACGGCAGCATTCCTTACAGATTGGAGGAAGAGTGCCGCATGACCCACGCAGTGCTGAAATACGCACGGCACCGTGGCGCTCCGCTTTCACTATACAGCCTTGGAACAGCGGAAGGCACGATGGCGAGAACTCTGTCCGAACTCTCCGAGGGACAGATACGCTCACTGTCGTGCAGCCCGAACGCGGAGAATTACAAATGCTTCATGGCTTATGGCGAACCGCCGCACGCAGACTTTTTCGTCGGCCCCTTTCATCATTTGACGGAGCATGTCCTGCGTTCAGATCCGCGACTGGCAAATTTCGCTCACGGGTTCGATATCATTCTCGAAGATACGACCTTCCAGATGTACTCGCCCAACAGGATGGGACAGATCGAATTCGTGACCCAGCACCTCAAGCAGGACGGGATCTTCGTCTTCGTCGAGAAGTTCCGGGCGACCGAGGAGCCGGACTACAGGCGTCGCGAATATCAAAAGGATTTCGGCTTCAAAGCGCGCTATTTTCCCCCAGACGAAATCGAGAAGAAGCAAACCCTCGTTCTGGATACGATGTTCGGCAATGAGGTGACTTTGGCAGAGATGGCTGACGCAATACGCGCGCATTTCAGCTACTGCGCCCTGACGTGGAACAGCGGAAACTTCTGTAGCCTCGCGGCGAGCAATAGCGAGGAAAACCTGAACCGGTACCTTTCCCAGATGGCCACTCCAGCCATTCCGCACGAGTACGTCTACGAAACCAGCTTGTATCCGACCCTGCCGGTTAGCGTCGCCGCCGCGCAGGAATAGGCTCCTGTGCCTTGAGACAGGTCAACAACACGTTGCGCCGTTTGGACCATGTCTTCGCAGCTGTCGACCATGGTAGCCTCAGGCAGGCCGCAAGAGTTCTCAGAGTCAGGGAATCCTGTGTCAGCCGCAACATCGTTGCTCTCGAACAATTGCTGGACATGCAGTTGTTTGATCGCGACGTCCATGGTGTTCGGCTGACCGAAGCAGGCCGGGCCTGGACTGACCTCGTCCGGGCCCATTATGAAGGCTTGCAAGATGCCATGGCCGGAGGTGGTCCTGGCGACCAGGATGCCAAAACAGTCAAGATAGGGTTGTGCGGCCAGATGGGCCGGGCGTTCGTGGCGCGCCTTGTCGATCGATTTCGCAGCTTACATCCGGACGTGAGCATCGCCATCGAGGACGTTCCCCATGAACAGTGTCTGGCGGCAATACGTCGCCGGCGCCTTGACATCGTCTTCACGCACGGGCTCGAGAACGGCGCCTTATGCCGCAGCGAGCTATTTGGGCACGAGCGCTTGTTCGTTCTCCTGCCCGGTGGCCATCCTCTCGCTGAAAGGCCGGCAGTCAGATGGAGGGATCTTGCAGATACTTGTCTGCTGGTTTCGGGCGGATCGCCGCAGGATCCGGTTTTGCTGGAAAAGATTGCCGCAGATGGTGGCCCCGCTATTCAAATATGTTGCGCGAGCGAAGCGACGGTCATCCTCAAGGTCCAACTCGGTCACGGCGTTACTTTGGCGGGCGACGGTTTTGCCAGGACAGTCGCCGTCGACGCTACAGTGTGGAAACCCATCGACGGTCAGAACAGCATCAGTTCGATTAAGGCGGTTTGGCTGGAATCGAACCCGAAGCGTGCGCTTCTGCGGCTGGTTGGGACCGCAAGAAACATGGTGACTGCAACGCGACCTGAGGCTACCCACGTTAAGCGCGAAACTCCCATGACTCGGAGGCGCGACTAACGCGGTTCGACTTCAGTCGTCCGGCCCTTAGCCACCTTCCGAACGCTTTGCCCTGGCAAAGCCCCGATCCGTCGCAATGAACCTCTCCAACATCGCAACGATGAGGCGCGGCGCATCGGCGGGCCGTTGCCCCGCGTCGCGGCCAAGTATCTCGGCATAAGCGGCTAGGTCGCGATGCAGTGACGCGGGGAGTTCCACCATGACCTTGACGGGTTTGTCGTCGGCAATTGGCCCCAGTTTCAGCTTGGCCATTTCAGCCTCCGTAAGGTTCAAGCACGAGATCGCGCGTGACGATGACGCGCACCGGGTATCCCGGTCGGATGGTGAGTGTCGGCGCTATGTTGAGCTGTCGCTGGACGATCTGCTGGCCTGTCTGGCTGATGCTGTCGGAAGCACCCTGGCGCAGAGCGCGCATGATGTCGCTCTCTTCGCCCGATGAGCCTGCTTGCGCCCCGATGCTCAGAACCGTGGAAAGCGCGGCAGCCTTGAACAGCTCGCCCCAATGATAATCGACGCCATCCTCGAGGCCGGCATAGCCCTCGGGATCCGCGCCGGGCTCGCGTTCCAGAACGATGGAGCGGCCGTCAGGAAAAATCAGCCTGGTCCAGACCAGCAACACGCGACGCTGGCCGAAGCCGACACCATTGTCATACTGGCCGATGAGGCGCGTGCCCTGCGGAATGAGAAGGATGTGTCCGGTGGGGCTGTCATAGACATTCTCCGTTACCTGCGCGGTAATCTGACCCGGCAGGTCGGAGCGAATGCCCGTGATGAGAGCGGCCGCGATGACGGCGCCCGCCTGCAGGACGTTCTTCGACGCCGGCGCCGCGACGCGGTCAGGCGAGACGGTGCGCTTGTCCGGCGGCTGATCGAGGAACGCGCGCTGGCGGTCCTGCGCCGAGGGCGTCGCCGGCTGCGGCGTGAGGCCAAGGCTGGCGAGGTCGGTCTGTGATGACGGGGTGCCTGTCGTGCCTGGTCCAGGCTGCGCGACAGCCGCGTCACTAGCGGGCCGTGTTTGCGTGGACGCGAACAGACGCGCGGTCCTCGCCGCTTCCAGCTCCTGCTCCCGGCGCTGCTCCTGCGGGTCCGGTCCTGCGGGGCCGGTCGATGGCGCGGCGCCGCCATTTTGCGCGTTCAAGATCGGGCGGCCGAGATCGCCGGGAAGCGGTGGGCCAAGCTTCGGAACGCCGGCATAGTCCTTTGGCAGGCCGGCGAGCCCATCGGGCGTCGAACGATTGTCCGTTGAATACAGCTCCTGACCCTGGCCTTGTTGACGGTTCTGCAGCGCGTAAATCAGGGCACCGCCGACACCGAGGCTAGCGGCGAGCCCCAATCCGGCCAGCGCCTTGCGGGACAGACGCGTCACGCGCGGCGGCTCGGCGCGCAGCCGCATGGCCGCGGCCGGCTCGCCTGTCAACGGCCGGGCGTCATCGTCGACCGGTGCCTCCGGCCGGGCGTCATTCG
Source organism: Mesorhizobium sp. M0166 (assembly GCF_040322255.1). NCBI lineage: Bacteria > Pseudomonadati > Pseudomonadota > Alphaproteobacteria > Hyphomicrobiales > Phyllobacteriaceae > Mesorhizobium > Mesorhizobium sp. M0166. The sequence goes on from NZ_JAMYTD010000007.1 coordinate 18,366, forward strand.
CCGGCCCCAGGCCTTCTTCCTTCCCGGGATCCATTTTGTCGCTCATGATGACGACCCTCCCCTGTCTGTTCGGAGGTACGTCGCTGGCGGGGTCTCACCAGGGCCACGCATCCATGAAAATCGACTGCTCCGCACCCCATCGGTGCGGGAGATGCGGATGCGCTGCTGGTTCTTGCCGGCGCCGAAGCGCAACTCGGCGGCGGCAAACAGCCGATCGACGATGATGTAGTTGCCGCGCACGCGATAGTTCACCAACTCTGACGTGTCGCCTTCCGGCCCGACCACGAAGAGTGGCGGCATCTCGCCCTGGCCGATGCCTCGCGGGAACTCGATGAACACCTGCTTGCCATCGTCGAATGCGCGCAACGGCCGCCATGGTGCGCGATCGCCTGTCACCTGGTAGCGGAAATTGACGCGAGAAAGATCGATGCCTGTCGAGACCGGCTGTGCAGCCTCAGCCTGCTGGTTCTGCCTGCGCAAGGCGATGAGTTGGTCCTGCGGGTATTGCCAGGAAACGGATGCCATGTATGTCGACGGCGTCGAGCGCAGTTCCATGTGATAGGTACGCCGATCGGTATTGATGACGAGATTGGTGAGAAGGTCGGCGCGCGTCGGCTTGACGAGGATGTGGACTTGCTTGGCCCCGCCCGCTCCGCTCTCGGTATCGCCGATGATCCAGCGCACGGTGTCGCCGGCGGCGACTGGACCGGAGCCGACGAGTTGCTCGCCGGACTGGAGCGCGATGTCGGTGATCTGCCCCGGCGATGCATAGACCTGATAAAGCGCGCCATCGACGAACGGATAGACCTGCATCGAGTTGATGAAGCCGTTGCGCACAGGCTGGACGCGCGCTGCGGCGTTAGCCAGGTTCACGCGCGCGGCCGGATCGGTTGGTTCCGGCTCGGGCTTTGCGGCCTTGCCGACCGGCTTCAACTGGCCGGGAAGCGGCAGCGGCTTTGACAGCTCTACCACCTTGACGGGCGGGGGCGGATCGAAGGCCTGCACGGCCGGGACCGGATCGTCATAGGAAATCTCCGGCGGCTTCTGCCTGGAGGCACAGCCCGCAAGCGCTGAGGTCAAAAGCAAAAGTGCTGGAAAGGCTGTCCTACGGAACGCCGGCATTGCGCGAATGACGAAAGCCGGACGCCCCCTGGGGGCGGCTTTGCAGAGTGCGGGCATCATTGTCCAAGCTCCTTCGACCAGTTGATGGCGTTGATGTAGATGCCAAGCGGGTTCTTTCTCAGCGCGTCGGCGTCGCGCGGTTGCTGCACGACAATGGTGAGAATGGCGGACCAGCGCTCCGTGGAAGCGAGTGAACCATCCTGATAGCGGCGTTCGACCCAGGCGATGCGGAAGCTCACCGGCGATGCGCGGATGACCGACGACACGTCGATGGCGACCTGCTGTTTGCCGACCTTGGTGAACGGGTCATTGGCGCGCGCATAGTCGTTGAGAGCCAGCGCCCCGCCCTGCGTCGTGAAGTCGTAGGCGCGCAGCCAGTTCTGGCGCACGATGATCGGATCGTCAGGGATCGACCTCACCTGTTCGATGAAGTGCGCCAGGTAGAAGGCAATCTGCGGATCGTTCGGCTGATAGTCGCCGACCGCCGGTCCCACAGCCTGCGCCTGGCCGAGACGATCGACCTGCACCACCCAGGGCACGATCGAGCCGTTGGCGGATTGCCAGACGAGTGCGGTGGAGAAGCCCGCGGCAAGCGCCAGGCAACCGAAAGCCATGGTGCGCCAATTGCGCGCCTGCACGCGAGCCGAACCGATGCGCTCGTCCCAGACCTGGGCAGCGCGTTGATAGGGCGTCTCGGGTTGTGGGGACTTGCCGTAATGCGTGGACGGTCGTTTGAACATGCTCAGTCGCTTTCAGAGAGGTTGATCGAGGAGCCGCCGCCATGGCTGTCGCCACTGCGAACGGCGTGAGCGGTGGCCTGAACGCCATGGGTCATGCGTTGCGAGCGCTTCATACGCTTCGCCCAGGCGGGCTGACTTTCGGTTGCGGGAGACGCCAGGGGAGCGGAGCCGGCTTCGGCGGCGTTGGCGCCGACTGTGCCAGCAGTGGATGATCCGCCCGTCGCCTCGAAGGCAGCGCGAGCGCCGGACTGGTAGCTCTGCTTCATGCTGCCCGCCGCATTGTTAGCCGCGCGCTTCAGCGGTGAGATGGCACCCTGGGCGCCGGCGCTGATCACACCGCCGAGCCCGGATGCAACCCCGGGAAAGCCTGACTGTCCCGCCGCGCCGAGGCCGTAGGCTGTGGATGCCCTGCCCGCGGTGGCGGCACCGCCACGGGCCGCCGCCGCAGCACCGCCGCTGACAGCCGCACCTCCGGACACGACTGCGCCGCCGGCCGCTGCGCCCACTGCTCCCATGCCGCCGGCGGCGAGCCCGGTGCCGACCGCCGCCCCCGCGCCGAGCTGCGGGCCGCCGGAGACGAGGCCGTTGGCAATGCCAGGTCCAAATATGCCAAGGCCGAGCAGCGACAGTGCGGCCAGCACGATCGCCATGGCGTCGTCGATCGACGGCGTGGTCCCGCCGAATCCGGAAGTGAACTCGGAGAAGAGGGTCGAGCCGATGCCGATGATGACGGCGAGCACCAGCACCTTGATGCCGGACGAGATGACGTTGCCGAGCACCCGCTCGGCCATGAACGCGGATTTGCCGAACAGACCGAAGGGAATCAGCACGAAACCGGCGAGCGTCGTCAGCTTGAACTCGATCAGCGTGACGAAAAGCTGGATTGCCAAGATGAAGAAGGCGAGCAGCACCAGCGCCCAGGCGAAGAACATGCAGGCGATCTGGATGAAGTTCTCGAAGAAGGACCAATAGCCCATCAGTTCCGAGATCGAGTCCAGCAACGGCCGGCCGGCATCGAGCCCGGTCTGCGCCACCTTGCCCGGGCGCATGAGATCGTTGACGGTAAAACCCGTACCCGAAGCCTTTAGGCCAAGCCCGGCGAAGCTTTCAAAGACGATGCGGGCGAGATTGTTCCAGTTGGATATGAGATAGGCGAAGACGCCGACGAACAGAGTCTTCTTGACGAGGCGCGCCATGATGTCGTCGTCCGCACCCCAGGACCAGAAGAGCGCAGCCAACGTCACGTCGATGACGATCAGGGTCGTGGCGATGAAGCCGACCTCGCCGCCGAGCAGGCCGAAGCCGCTGTCGATGTAGCGCGTGAAGACTTCGAGGAAATGGTCGATGACGCCCATGCCGCCCATGTCAGCGAGCCTCCGGCCGGGGCGGCTCGACCTGCATCGCGGGAGCGGTCACATCCATCCGCGTCCCTTCTTTCCGGTCGGCTGACGCCGGCACATTCGGAAACAGCGTTGTCGGCGCTACCGGAGCAGGCGCGGTTGCCGAGTCACGTTGACCGAGAAACCGGCGCCGGCTCTCTGCCCACGCTTTCAGACAGCCGGGATCGCGAGGACCGGCCTCGCCAATCCCGGAACAGCGGCGCAATTCGGTCGCAAGTGCGTCTTGTGACGCCAGGGGACGGTCTCGCGTCGCAGGAACGTCAGGCTCATCGTGCTTACTGCTCATCTCGATTGCAGTGACCGTTAAAGCGACCGCGATGAAGACGACTGCGCCGACGCGAGCGAGGATCTTGCCCTCCATCGCGCCGGCCTCAGTTCTTGCCATAGAACATCTGCGCACTGCCGGGCTGGTAGCCCGAGCCCTGCGTCAGAAAGCGCCGGCGCTGCTCTCGGCCCTGATCGGCGGCGGTGGCCTGTTCGGCCGATTGCAACGCCTGCGCCCGACCGTTCGCGGCGACGACAGCGGTGAGATCGGCGAGCTGCTGCGCCTGAAGTGCGAGGAGCTGGTTGCCAGCTTGTGTTGCCTGAAGCGCGCCTGTCGCACCCTGGCTCTGGCCGACCAGCGCCGACATCTGCGTTCGGTTGGTGTCGATGTTGCCCACAACGCCCGCTTGCACCCGCATGGCATCCTGAAGGCCACCAACCGTGTTGCCCCAGCGCGAGCGCGCGTCGGCGACGAGTTGCTGATCCGAAGCCGACAGCGAGACGTTGCCGTATTTCTGCTGGAAGGCCTGATCGATCTGCTGGATGTCGTAGGCAACGTTCTGCGCCTGCCCGAGCAACTGCTGCGTGCGCTGCACGGACTGTTGGAGCTGTTGCAGCGAGGAGAACGGCAGACTGGCGAGATTACGGGCCTGGTTGATGAGCATCTGCGCTTCGTTCTGAAGCGAGGTGATCTGGTTGGTGATCTGCTCGAGCGAGCGCGCCGCCGTCAGGACGTTTTGCGAATAGTTCGACGGATCGAAAACGATGAAGGCGTGTGCCGGCGTCGCCAGGATGGGCGAGAGCGCGACGGGCGCGACAAGCAGGGCAGCAGCGAGCCGCATGCCAACGGAACGGAGCAGTTTCATGGGGATTTCTCCTTGCTGGTTAGGACGGGAACGAGTTCAGCGGCCCAGCCGACACCACGGTAGGTGAGCCAGGCTGCGAGGAAACCGTCGCGGCCGTGCTCGGCCACGATGCTGGAGATCGCGGCCTGGTCGGTCTTCGCGGACGCGGCGCAAAGCGCGAGTGCCACATCCGACAGACCGAGCTCGAACAGCCGGTTGCCGCGACGGGACTGGCAGTAATAGTCGCGCTTCGGCATCGCCCGCGCGATGATCTCGATCTGCCGATCGTTGAGGCCGAAGCGGCGATAGATCGCGGTAATCTGAGGCTCGATGGCGCGCTCGTTGGGCAGGAGAAGCCGGGTCTGGCAGCTTTCGATGATCGCGGGCGCGATCGCCGAGCCATCGATGTCGCTGAGCGACTGCGTGGCGAAGATGACGCTGGCGTTCTTCTTGCGCAGCGTCTTCAGCCATTCGCGGAGCTGGCCGGCAAAACCCTCATCGTCAAGCGCAAGCCAGCCTTCGTCGATGATGAGAAGGGTTGGCGAGCCATCGAGCCGGTCCTCGATGCGATGGAAGAGATAGGACAGGACCGCGGGCGCGGCACCCGTTCCGATCAGCCCTTCGGTTTCGAATGCCTGGACCGACGCCGATCCGAGATGCTCGCGCTCGGCATCGAGCAACCGGCCATAGGGACCCCCGACGCAATACGGGCGCAATGCCTGCTTGAGATCATTTGATTGCAGCAGCACGACCAGACCAGTGATCGTGCGCTCCTCGACAGGCGCGGACGCCAGAGAGCTCAACGCCGTCCAGATATGCTCCTTGACCTCGGGCGTGATCGCCACATTCTCGCGCGTCAGGATCGCCACGATCCAGTCGGCGGCCCAGGCGCGCTCGGGGACATCATGAACACGCGCGAACGGTTGAAGGCTGACGCTGTCGAAGGCCCCATCGCTGAGATCGCCGCCGAGATCGTGCCAGTCGCCGCCCATGGCGAGTGCCGCCGCGCGGATCGAGCCGCCGAAATCGAAGGCGAAAACCTGTGACCCTGGATAGCGGCGGAACTGGAGCGCCATCAGTGCCAGCAGCACGGACTTGCCGGCTCCGGTCGGGCCGACGATCAGCGTATGGCCGACGTCACCGACGTGAAGCGAAAGCCGGAACGGGGTCGAGCCTTCGGTCTTGCCGAAGAGCAGAGGGGGCGCTGCAAAATGCTCGTCCCGTTCCGGCCCCGCCCACACCGCGGAAAGCGGAATGATGTGGGCGAGATTGAGGGTGGAGATGGGAGGTTGACGGACGTTGGCGTAAACGTGACCCGGCAGGCTGCCGAGCCAGGCGTCGACGGCGTTGATGGTTTCGATAATCGCCGTGAAATCGCGACCCTGGATGACCTTTTCGACCAGGCGCAGTTTTTCGTCGGCGGTGCCGGGATCATCATCCCACACCGTCACCGTCGCGGTAACATAAGCCATGCCCGCATAGTCGGCGCCGAGCTCCTGAAGCGCCATGTCGGCATCGGCGGCCTTGTTTGCAGCGTCGGTGTCGACGAGAACGGACGCCTCGTTGGTCATCACCTCCTTGAGGATCGCGGCGACCGATTTGCGCTTGGCGAACCATTGACGCCGGATCCTTGTCAGCAGCCTGGTGGCATCGGTCTTGTCGAGCAGGATCGCGCGTGTCGACCAGCGATACGGGAAGGCCAGGCGGTTCAATTCGTCGAGCAGACCCGGCGTGGTCGCGGTCGGGAATCCCGTGACCGTGAGAATGCGCAGATGCGACGCGCCAAGCCGCGGCTCGAGCCCGCCGGTCAGCGGCTGGTCGGCCAGCATGGCGTCGAGATACATCGGCGTTTCGGGAACGCGGACACGGTGGCGATTGGTCGAGACGCAGCCATGCAGATAGGTCAGCGTCTCGGCGTCATCGAGCCAGCGGCACTCCGGCATGAAGGCTTCGACAAGGCGCAGGACGCGGTCGCTGCGATCGGCGAACCCGGTCAGCGCCGCGTTGGGGTCGAGGCCCTTCTTCTCGCGGCCTTCGTAGAGCCAGCTTTCCGCGCGCGCGGTGTCTTCGGCGGGCGCAAGATAGGTGAGCGTCAGGAAGTAGCTGGACTCGAAATGCGCGCCGGCCTCCTCGAAGCCCGCCTTGCGTTCCGCATCGACCAGCGTCGAGGCCGCATCCGGAAAGCGGCTGTCGGGATAGCGGGTCGAGGCATGGCGCTGCGCCTCCACGAAGATCGCCCAGCCGGAGCCGAGACGGCGGAAGGCATTGTTGAGCCGGCCGGCGACGGCGACCAGTTCGGCCGGCACGGCGCTGTCGAGATCGGGTCCGCGAAAGCGCGCGGTGCGCTGGAAGCTGCCGTCCTTGTTTAAGATGATGCCGGCGCCGACCAATGCCACCCAGGGCAGGAAGTCGGCGAGCCGGCTGCTACGATTGCGATATTCGGCAAGGTTCATCATCGGCGCGACCTCGCTCAGACCGTGAGATGCGCCGGGATGCGCAGGTGCCGGCGAACGACGTCGACGAAAAGCGGATCGCGCTTGGCGGCCCAGACGGCGGCAACATGGCCGATCGCCCAGATGGCGAGGCCGACGAGCCAGAGACGCAGTCCCAGCCCCACGGCGCCGGCGAGCGTCCCGTTCATGATGGCAATGGCGCGCGGGGCGCCGCCGAGCAGGATCGGCTCGGTCAGCGCCCGGTGCACGAGGACCGCATAACCCGGCACTGCGTAGTCCGGCATTGACCCGCTCTGTTCGACCGAACCCGCCATCAGACCAGCGCTCCGCCGCCGAACGAGAAGAACGACAGGAAGAAGCTCGACGCCGCGAAAGCGATGGACAGGCCGAACACGATCTGGATGAGCCGGCGGAAGCCACCCGACGTGTCGCCGAAGGCGAGTGTCAGGCCGGTGACGATGATGATGATTACCGCCATGATCTTGGCGACCGGGCCTTCGATCGACTGGAGGATCTGTTGCAGCGGCTGTTCCCACGGCATCGACGAGCCGGAGGCATGGGCGGGCGCGGCCATGACCAGGACGAGCGTGGGAACGGAAACGGTCATGGCGAGACGATGGCGCGAGAGGCGCAGGCGTTGGATCACGGATTTTCTCCTTCAGGGCTTTGGATGAGCAAGGTCGGGCTGTCGTCGCCCTCGAGGACGGCTGACGCGACCTGGTAATCACCGTCCGGGCGCAGGCCATCGACACGGGCGAGTTCGGACAGACGGCGCGCGGAGCCGCGGCCGGAAAGGACGGCAACCAGGTCGATCGTCTCGGCGATCAGAGCGCGTGGAACCGTGACGACGGCTTCCTGGATGAGCTGTTCCATGCGGCGGAGCGCGCCAATGGCGCTGCCGGCGTGGATCGTGCCAAGGCCGCCGGGGTGGCCGGTGCCCCAGGCCTTGAGCAGCTCGAGCGCCTCGGCCCCGCGCACCTCGCCGACCGGAATGCGGTCGGGGCGCAGGCGCAGCGATGAGCGAACAAGATCGGAGAGCGACGCGACCCCGTCTTTCGTGCGCATCGACACGAGATTGCGCGCGGCGCATTGCAGCTCGCGCGTATCCTCGATAATGACGACGCGATCGGCAGTCTTGGCCACCTCAGCGAGCAGCGCGTTGATCAGCGTGGTCTTGCCCGTGGATGTGCCGCCTGCAACGAGGATGTTCGCGCGGTTGGCAACGCCCTGGCGCAGCGCGTCCGCCTGGCGCGCCGACATGATCCCGGTCGCGACATAATCTTCGAGGGTGAAGATGGCGACGGCGGGCTTGCGGATCGCGAAGGCGGGCGCCGCGACGACGGGAGGAAGAAGCCCCTCGAACCGCTCCCCCGTCTCGGGCAGCTCGGCCGAGACACGTGGGGCGCCGGCATGGACTTCGGCGCCCACATGATGAGCGACGAGGCGAACGATGCGTTCGCCGTCCGCTGCCGACAAACGCTCTCCTGTGTCGGACAACCCCTCGGACAGGCGATCGATCCACAAGCGCCCATCGGGGTTGAGCATCACTTCGACGACGCCCGCGTCGTCGAGATAGCGCGCGATCGCAGGTCCGAGCGCTGTGCGCAACATACGTGCGCCGCGCGCCAGACCTTCTGAATTGTGATGGGAAGCTGCCATCCTGTCCCCGTTTCGATCCGGGGGACATGGGCGACCCCTGGACGGGGATGATTAAGAGAGCCACATCTCGAGTGGTTTCAACACCTATGTCGAAGCGTAGTGGCGTAGCGTGCAAATACAGGAGATCGGCGGTGCCGACCGGCAATCACAGGCTGACGATCTTCAGGCAAGGGCGGCGCTCGCCGTCAATTGTGCGCTCGTCGGCAAAGCGGTCTGGTCAAGCGGCCTCACGAGTTGACCGTCGAGGCTTGTGGCGAACCACCACGTCGACCTTGTAGTCGAGCCGGTCCAGACAGCGAACCAGCCTGTCTATTGAAAACTTACCCGTGCGCCCGGTGGCGATCGCGGAGACGTCGGGCTGCTTCATTCCGAGCAGTTCAGCCGACTTCGCCTGGGTCAGGCGCCGGCGCTTGATAATGGCGCGGATCTCGCGGGCCAGCTTAGCCTTGAGCAATTCCTCTTCGGGATTGTCAAAGCCCAGGTCCGCAAACACGTTGCCGCTGCTCACTTCGGCGGTGATGTCTTCTGTCATGACTTTGTTCCTTTCCCGTAGTTTTCGCGATAGTGCGCCTCGGCCGCCTTCAATCGTACTGTGACGAGATCGATTTCGTGCTTGGGTGTCTCCCTGCCCTTCTTCGACTTCTTCTGGAAGCAATGAAGCACGTAGATCACCCCGGCAAAGCGCACAGCATAGACGGCCCGATAGGTATCTCCGTCGAAGTCGTCGATCACCTCGAGGATGCTGCGGCCCCCAAACCCTTTCAGGGCTTTGACAGCCGGGTGCTCCTCACCATTCTGGGCGTCGTTGATTGCGATACCCATCAACCGGCGAACATCGACCGGAAACTCGCGCAGGTCGGCCTTCGACGACCCCATCCATACAGCGGGCTTTTGGTTCTTCATTCTCCCTTGCCTTATAGCATACAGACTATAATTTTTCAACGAAAAATCCTGACACCGCCTAGCCACTGAAAATACTGGTTCGGCTCAGACGGCTGTTTTTTCCAGGTGATCATAGAAGCTCATAAAGGCGTGGTCCCTCATGCAATCACGGATCTTAAATTGCGGATTTCGCGCCCAACATGGTTCCCGTATCAGCGACCCCGCCCTGCGGCTCTCTAGCTCTCGTCTGCCAAACTCGACAGGTTGGCAAAGCATGTTCTATGACAACATATCATTCCAACGCTTTGATATGCTTTGACATATCGATGCTTGCAAAATCTCAGTCCGCCCGTCCATTTAGCCCACGGGCCTGCCGGGCTGGTTTGTGTCCAGGCCGCCATCGATATCCTCGGAGATTTCCTGTCGGAGCTTTGGACCTTTCGCCAGGCGCCGGCCGAGCGCGGTGACGCAGGCATCATAGCGCTCGCCAGCCTTGGCGTGGGCTGCCTGCGCCGCAGGCTCGGGCAACGCTGGTGTTGTCGCCAGCCAGAAGCGGACGAAAACAGCGAGCGTCTCCACGGCAATCGCGACATCGCGCTCCTGGCGCGTCATACGCCGATCCAGCTGGTCAAGCCGCTTGGTGATCGCCGCCTCCTGCCGCTCGGCGGTATCGGGTGACAGGAACGACTCGATTGCCGCCTCCGCGACGAGCGACCGTGAAAAGTCTCGGCGGGCCGCATGTTCGGCCAGCCTGCTCATGACCTTCGGATCGACATAGACGGACAGGCGTTGTTTGCGGGGTGGCTTTACCATGGAGCCTCACATATCCACGCCGTCGCCGGGGTCGAGCGACGCCTGCCGCGCAATGCCCTGCATGAGGCGCGTCAGTCGACGGTTGCGGGCAACCTCGTCCTCCACGTCGTCCAGGTGATCGATCTCGAATTCGTTCTCGGTCGAAGGCTTCACGACCTGCTCGACGCGACTGAGCTCAGGTTGCCGACGACGCTCGGAATCAGTCGTGTCGTCATCCGTGGCCGACGGCGCCGACATGGCTTCAGCAATCTGGGGACGGGAAGGCAGAGGCAGTCTGGTCCAGTCGTCGGGCCTTCCCTGCTCTGCCCCCGCCGTCAGCACCGGCGGCGGCAAGATACGCTCCCGGAAGCGAGCATCCTCATGATAGCGCGCCTTTTTGGCGCGGATCGGCGGCGCACCCGAGACCATGACAATCTCGTCGGTTGACGGCAGTTGCATCACTTCACCCGGTGTGAGCAGAGGGCGAGCCGTCTCCGAGCGGGAGACCATGAGATGGCCGAGCCACGGCGAAAGCCTGTGGCCGGCATAGTTCCTCATGGCCCTCATCTCGGTCGCTGTTCCCAGCGCGTCGGACACGCGCTTGGCGGTGCGTTCATCATTCGTGGCAAAGCTTACCCGGACATGGCAGTTGTCGAGGATCGAGTTGTTCGCACCGTAAGCCCTCTCGATCTGATTGAGGGATTGAGCGATCAGGAAGCTTTTCAGCCCGTAGCCGGCCATGAAGGCGAGCGCCGACTCGAAGAAGTCGAGACGGCCAAGCGCCGGGAACTCGTCGAGCATCAGGAGCAGCCGGTGCCCTTGCGCCCTCACCTGCAGATCTTCGGTCAGGCGGCGACCGATCTGATTGAGGATCAGGCGAATGAGCGGCTTGGTCCGGTTGATGTCGGACGGCGGCACGACGAGGTAGAGCGTCGTCGGATGCTTGTCGTCGACAAGGTCTGTGATGCGCCATTCGCAGCGGCGCGTGACCTCTGCCACGACGGGATCGCGATAGAGGCCAAGGAAAGACATGGCGGTGGACAGGACGCCGGAGCGCTCGTTGTCGGATTTGTTCAAGAGTTCTCGCGCGGCGCTGGCGATGACCGGGTGCGGACCAGCTTCACCCAGATGCGCCGTTTTCATCATTGCGGACAACGTCGATTCGATCGGACGCTTTGGATCGGAGAGGAAGCCGGCGACGCCGGCAAGCGTCTTGTCCGGCTCGGCGTAGAGGACATGCAAGATCGCGCCGACCAGCAGGGCATGGCTGGTTTTCTCCCAATGGTTTCGCCTCTCGAGTGAGCCTTCGGGATCGACCAGAATGTCGGCGATGTTCTGGACGTCGCGGACTTCCCATTCGCCGCGGCGCACCTCGAGTAGTGGGTTGTAGGATGAGGATTTTGGATTGGTTGGATCGAACAGCAGGACCCGGCCATACTTGGCGCGGAAGCCTGCGGTGAGTTGCCAGTTTTCGCCTTTGATGTCATGGACGACTGCGGAGTTCGGCCAGGTCAGCAGTGACGGGACGACAAGGCCGACGCCCTTGCCCGAACGTGTTGGCGCGAAGCACAGCACGTGCTCTGGTCCGTCGTGGCGCAGATAGGCGCCGTCATATCGCCCAAGCACCACTCCATCTGACCCAAGAAGCCCAGTTGCCTTGATTTCCTGCTTGTTGGCCCAGCGGGCCGAACCGTAGGTCTCGACCTTCTTGGCCTCGCGTGCCCGCCATACCGACATGCCTATGGCGACGGCGACGCAGGCGAAACCGCCGGAAGCCGCGATAAAGGCTCCCTCCACGAAGATCGACGGCGCGTAGGCATCGAAGCCATACCACCACCAGAAGAAGGACGGCGGAAGGTAAAAGGGAAAACCCAGGACATGGAACCATGGCCTGCCGAGCTCGGGCTGGAACGCCAGGCGCCAGGCCACCCATTGCGTCGCGCCCCAGGTTGTGATCAGCACGATCATCGAGACCGCGAGGATCTGGCCCCAGAGTATTTTGGTGGCGGACATAGAAGCGGTCCTTTCTTCAACATGGTTAGAGGCCGAGGCCTCGCTTGCGGCCAAAACTCCAGTCGATGCCGTCGTCATTGCGAGCGACGCCAGAGACGTGGCGGCCAAGATGTTTTTCCAGGGACGGCGTCCAGGGCACGAGTTGGAAACCGAGGCCGTCATCGATCATGGCGAAGCGGCCCGACGCGAGCATGAAGCGCTGCCGGTAGGAACCGGTGACATATTCGCCGCCGCGGGCGCGGTTGAAAGGCTGGCCGGTTTCGGCCGAGAGCTTTTCGCCGAGCGCCTCCAGTTCGCGGCGACGCAGCGTGTCGATCAGGCTGCGGGCGAAGGTTGTGCGTCGGCCATGCCGCTCGCCGAGGCCCTGTTGGACGAGGTGGTCGGTACGGCGCTCCATTGCCTGCCGTACCTCCGCGCCGAAACCGGATTCCGATAGCGCAATCGGTTCGCGGGCAATATTCTGACGGTCAAGCCAAGTCGCGCCGGCGGCGGTAACCTGCCGCTCAATATCGAGATCGGAACGGACGGCGAGTACTGCGCGCGGATGTCCCTGCGCGTCATGGAACTTGCGCAGTTCGACGATCGAACCCGGAGCGCTGTCGCCGGCGGCGTCGAGGTCGGACAGCTTGATGTGATGTGTGCGGCCGTCGGTGCCATCGACCACGGCATACGCGCTGCCCTTCAGTTCATCATCGAGGCCGCGGTCGACCAGCCGACCGACGATCGACGTGTCGAGGCGCTCCGCCGCCAGCACATAATTCGCCGTGCCGCGCTCGATGCCCTGTTCTGTCAAGGCGCGGTGCATCCGCTTGATGATGTCGCCGCGCTCGCCAAGCTCGCGCAGCGTCGCCTCGGCCTTGTCGTCGATCATCCATTGGCCCGGGCCGACCTGTTCGGCAAGACCAAGGGTTTCGAGCTTGCGCGCTCGCCCGACCTTCAGCACGTGATACTCATCGGGCTGAGCGTTCGCCGGGGACGCAAGATCGACAACGCCTGTGTCGCGGCCATCGCGAACAAGCTGCCGGTCCAGCCGGGTCCAGCGTTCGGCTTCGACCTCGCGCTGCAGATTGCGGCGGATGTCGAGATCGGTGCGCGGGCCGAGTTCCTGGGTAACAAGATCGGCCGCACGGGCGCGCATCCCCTCCTTGATGTAATCGCGGGAGATCACAAGATCCTGCCCGTCATCAGTGTGGCCGCGCAAAATGATATGAAGGTGCGGATTGTCGGTGTTCCAGTGATCGACGCCCGCCCAATCGAGCTTCGTGCCGAGGTCCTTTTCCATCTGCCCCATTAGATCGCGGGCGAAGGATTTGAGGTCCGCCATGTCGACGGCATCTTCGGGCGAGACGATGAAGCGGAAGTGGTGCCGATCATCGCCACACCGCGCGGCGAAAGCACCGCCATCCACCTCCTCGCCTTCCGGCCCGAACAGCCTTGCCTTCTCCCCGTCACGGGTGACGCCCTCGCGGCGCAGATAGGTGAGATGGGCCGCAAGCGGCGCTGCGCGCGAGTGATGGCGCACCAGCCGTGTCTTGATGATCACAATGCGCGAGCGGCCGGTGAGGAGACGATTGGCGCGCACACTCGCCGAGCGGCCACGCCCAAAGGTCGAGCGATTGCCCGGACTGATCCGGCCCGAGCGAGAGATGCGGGCGCCGGCCTTCTGGGCGGCGGCAAGCGCCTGCGCGATAAAGGGCCTGGCGCGCTGGGTGCCTGACGAGCGGATGCGGCCGGGGCGGATTCGAAGATCGTCCTCGCCAGTCATCTAAAGAGATCCGCACATCGTGCCAAGGCACGGAAATCACGCGCAAATCGTTGTTCTAGCGCGGTGCGCCAGATACTCGCACCTCGCGGAAATGCGGCATAACCACTTGAAACAACACGACCGATCGACGCCGCACCTCGCGGCCTTTTATCTAGCCATCTTCCGGTTGTTCGTAAGCGTCCGGTCTCTGCACCCTGATCGAGTAGTGCAATTGCGCGACATGTCGGGCTCCTTCGTAGCATGGAGGATCTCCGGTGAATTTGAGACATTTCGAGAACAACGCGCGGCAGTCCTACTGGGTGGTTCACGTCGAGGCGTGGCGGCGCAGCGGTCTGACGCGGACGGAATATTGCCGTGTGCATCGCCTGACGAAGGACACGCTCGATCGTTGGCTGAAGTACTTCGCGGGCAACGACGCAGCGCGCAAACATGCGGAATATCAGGTGGAATTGCGCCGCCAGAAGCGCCTGGAAGAGCGAGCGAAGCGGCAGAAAAAGCGTGCTCGGCTGCGCTTTGCGGTGAGCACGGATGTGCGTAACCGTGCTGTCCAGGCGTTCTGGGCGATGCATGTCGAGGCGATGAACTGGAGCGGCATGGGCATCCGTGAATACGCCGCCGCGCTGCATCTTTCGCCGACGAGCCTGCGCACATGGCGTGACCGACTGGACGAGGGCGAGGTCGAAATCGACTGGCGGGCGCATCTTCATCCCTCCGCCCGCCCGGTCGTTGGCACTAGTGCTAGCGGAACGCTAGCGGAATCGAGCTTGACCGCCGCCCCGAAGGATGATCCAGGCGCCCGCCGGCAACCTGCCCGACGCTTCTTCAGCGACGCGGAAAAGCACGCCATTGCGCTGGAGAGCGACCAGCCTGGTGTCAGCGTCTCGCAGGTCGCGCGCAAGCACGGGATCGTCACCGGCATGCTGTTCCGCTGGCGCGTGCAGTTCGGCGTGGCGCAGAAGAAGCGCGCGAAGCTTGCGCCCGTCACGCTGACTGAGGGCACGCCAGCGGCACTTCTGCTGCGTGACCTCGTGCAGCCGCCCGATGGAATGACGGCGATCGATCTGCCCGACGGCCGGCGCGTATTTGCGCCCGCCGGCAGCAATCCGGATGCCGTTCGTGAGCATCTCGGAAGCGGAGGAACAGGAAGATGATGATCGTTCCCGCAGGCGTGAAAGTGCATCTGGCTCTGGGCTATACCGACATGCGCAAAGGTCTCGACGGGCTCGCCATGCTGGTGCAACAAACGCTGAAGCAGGACCCGTTCTCGGGCCATCTGTTTGCCTTCCGGGGCAAGAAGGCGTCGATGCTGAAGATCCTGTTCTGGGATGGAAACGGCCTGTGCCTGTTCACAAAACGGCTCGACCAGGGCAGCTTCGCGTGGCCGGTGATGGCCGGCTTCAATGGCTCGATCACGCTGACGCCGGCGCAGCTTGCGATGCTGATCGAAGGCATCGACTGGCGCGCTCCCGAGCGTGTTTGGAGGCCTGCCCTGGCAGGCTGAAATCTGCTCGTCGACTGGCCCAAACAGGCGCGGAATCCTTGGGTTTTGGGGCTGTTTGTGATAGATTCGGTCATGTTGATCGATATTGCGAATCTGCCTTCCGACCCGCAGCTTTTGCAGCGTCTCGTGCGCGACATGGCGGCTGCGGTCGAGAGCCGCGACGGGGAGATCGAGCGGCTTCAGTCGATCATCAAAAAGCTCCAGCGGGCGCAGTTCGGCCGCAGCTCCGAGCAGCTCGATCCCGACCAACTCGCGCTCGCGCTGGAAGACCTCGATGGCGATATCGCGCGCATCAAGGAGAGCCGCCCGATTGTCGGCAAGCCGTCGGTCGAGCGGCCGTCCCATCGCAAGTCGCTGCCCGATCATCTGCCGCGCGAGAATGTCCTGCTCGATGTCGGCAGCACAGTCTGCACGGGCTGCGGTGACGCGCTGCATAGCATCGGCGAAAGCGTGAGCGAGATGCTGGATTGGGTACCAGCGCAGCTTCGCGTGATCAGGACGACGCGACCCAAATATGCTTGCCGGACTTGCGAGACGGTTGTGCAAGTGCCGGCTCCGGAGCGGCTGATCGCCGGCGGCATGGCCACGCCGGCGCTGCTGGCGCAGGTTTTGGTCAGCAAATATTGCGACCATACCCCGCTCTACCGACAATCGCAGATCTTCGCCCGCAGCGGTGTCGATCTTCCGCGCTCGACACTCGCCGGCTGGGTTGGCGGGGCCTGCTGGTGGCTCGAAGCCCTGCACGACCGGCTTGCCAAAAGCGTGTTCGCCTCCAACTATCTCTTTGCCGACGACACACCGGTTCCGGTGCTTGATCCTGGCCGCGGCCGCACCAAGACCGGCAGGCTTTGGGTCTATGCCCGTGAACAGAGGCCATGGGGCGGACCGGAACCGCCGGCTGCGGTCTATCTGTTCGCGCCGGACCGCAAGGCCGAACGTCCGGTATCGCACCTTCAGCACTTCAAGGGCGTGCTGCACGTCGACGGCTATGCCGGCTTCGAGCAGCTCACCGTCAAGGGAGACATAGTTCTTGCTGCCTGTTGGGCCCATACCAGGCGCAAATTCTTTGATGTGTCGCAGGCCACCAACGCGCCGATAGCGATGGAAGCCCTGCGACGGATCGGCGAACTCTATGCAGTAGAAGCCGATGTTCGCGGTCAATCGCCGGTGCACCGGCTGGCGTCTCGGCGCAGCCGCTCGAAACCCATTGTCGATGCCATGCGGGTCTGGCTCGAAACACAGCTTCCGCTTTTGTCGGGACGCAGCACGCTCGCCATGGCGGTTCGCTACGCGCTTTCGCGCTGGGACGGACTGACCCGCTTTCTGCACGACGGTCGCATCGAGCTCGACACCAACCCTGTCGAGCGCGCGATCCGCCCGGTCAGTCTCGGCCGCAAGAACCACCTCTTCGCGGGCAGCGACGGCGGCGGCCATCGATGGGCGGTGCTGTGTTCGCTGATCGAAACCTGCAAACTTAACGACGTCGAGCCCTACGCCTGGCTGCGCGATGTGCTCAGCCGCATGGTCGATGGATATCCGGTCAATCGACTGGATGAACTCATCCCCTGGAACTGGAAAGCCCAAGTTCCTGTCAAGACCTGACCTCACGTGCAAGCTCCGGACGCTTACGGTTGTTCTGCCCACCTTCCGCCTCCATCCACGCCACGGTGCGCTGGTGCTCGCGGCTGTGCGAAGACGCCCATGCGCGGTCATGGCTGGATCCCCTCGCCCGCTCGCGCCACGAAGAGGGCTTCGGACAGCGGCACGATGGCGGAGACATCGCGCACGGTGGGTGCGGAGCCAGCGTCATTTGGCGGTCGCTCGGCCGGTACGGAGGCGACAGCCTGTTGGCGACTCGGCTGACCTGCAAAGAGCGAGGCATGCTTCCACGGAATGGCCTCGGCAGACGTGACGGCGAAAGGGCGGGTGGTCGCGCGGCCTCCGACAAGCGGGGCGAGCGTCGCGACATAGGCGCGGGTCTCGGCCGGTAACGGACGCCCAGTGAGGTAGGCTTCGTAGCGTGCAGGTCCCGCGTTGTAGGCGGCCAGAAACCCGGGCGAGCCGAAGCGATCGTGCAGTTCGCGCAGGTACGCCGTTCCGGCCAGGATGTTGTCCCGGGGATCGAATGGATCATGGCCGAGCGACCAGCGGGCGCGCAGATAGTCCCATGTACCGGGCATGATCTGCATCAAGCCGCGGGCGCCTGCGCTGGAGACGGCGCGCACATCGCCCGCACTCTCCTTGCGCATGATGGCGCGTATCAACGCGGTCGCAACGCCGAAGCGGTGCGAGGCTTCTGCGATATGCGCGCCGAACGGATCGCGTTGGGACGACCGTGGGACGGCCAAGTCCTGCGCCACGGTCGCAGCCGGCATGACGGTCGCGACGGACAGGCCGCAAAGCAGGAGCAGAGCCATGCGCCGGGCAGCGCGAAGCGGCCCGGGCGCACCGCGATGGCTCGTCGACGGACGGCGAGCGCGCATCGTTCAATCCTTCTCGCTGCGGTCGCGCGGTCGCGCCCAGTGCAGCGACCAGGACGTCTTGTCGTCGCCATTGCGAAAGAGGTTCGCGCGTATCGGCTGCGCGAAGGTCGGGTCGTCGAGCTGGATCGAGACATAGTCTCCGGCCTTTTCGCTGGAGCGTTTCCAGCCGGCACCAATCCCGGGGCCGTCCTCGTTTCCGGCGTGAATGCGGTAGTCAGGCGCATTCTCCGTTTCGCTCGCTTCTGCCGCCACAATGGCGATATCCAGGTTGAGGCTGAGCGTGTGGATGCGCCCGCTATAGCCAGTCTTCTGGCGCGTGAATTCCCCGATCTGTTGCATGTTTGGCTCCTGTTTTCAGTGGTGCGGTGAAGGCTGGCGGCACGACGCGCGCCGCCGGTCGCGCGCTCACCGCGTCGGCGCGCGCCATTCAAAGCGGCCGTTGCCGTCCTCGTCTGTCCACAGTGGGACGGCGCGGCCGATGATCTGGGCGGTGGAGGTGAGGCCGAAGTAGCGGCCGTCGAGACTGTCGCGGACCTGCCAGTTCATCAGGAAGACTTCGCCGGTCGCGATGCGGCGGCAACCCTGCCAGACCGGAAGGTCACGGCCGGCCCGATCACGCTCGAGCGCCGCGCCCGCCTCGATTCCATCGACAGTGATGGTGAGGTTCGAGCGACAGACCCGTTGCCCGGATACGCCAAGGATGCGCTTCAGGAGTGGAACGCCCCTCGGCAGATAGCCGCGCTCATCGAGGAACGCAGCGAGTGGCTCGGGCGCGTCCACGGCGACAAGATCGCTGACCTCGAACGGCCGGTGGAAGTCGATCGTGTAGAAGCCGATCGGTGCGCTAGCTGATGCATTCCAGATGAGCTTCGTGGGCATCGAAGTGAGGCCGGGATAGCCGACGCCCATAGTTGCGAGAACACTGGCGAGGATGATGCCGGCGCGCGTCACGGCTCGGTCCTCTTGCGCAGCAGGAAGGCGCGATGTTGGTCGAGTGTGTAGCGGCGCGGCGCGTGGCCGGCGGTTATCCGGTTGTGGATGTGCCGCCAATGATCGGGCGACACCAACTCAGGCTCGATGTCGAGGCGCTGGATGGCGTCGATCGCCTGCAGCACGCGCTCGACCTTGGGCCAGCCCTCGACCTTCAGCAGGATGTCGCCTCCGGGGCGCACGAAGGGCAGTGTCTGATAGGCTTCGCCATGTGCGACCGCACGCACGATGTCGATGCGTGAGATGATCGTTCCAAAATCGTTCGCCGCCCAGCGAACGAACGCGAAGACCGTGCCAGGGCGATAGGACAGGACGCGTCGGCGACGATCAACGATCTGTTCCTTGACGTGCGTGCCGAACCGTATCCAGTTCTCGATCCTCTTCTCGACCCAGGTCAGTTCGACATGGACGAGATCGTCGCGAGCGTGGTGCGTGGCCGCGAAGGCTCCGCGCATGCGGTGAGCCGCAATGCCAATCATTTCGGTTCTCCTGATGCGGTGGGAAATTCGTGCGCGAGCCTCGCGCGCAGCGTGTCGGCGACGGTGACGTGGTGCTGGAAAGCGGCGACGCGGTCGCGCAGCTGCGGCGTCATGTCGGTGGTCGGGCGCACGACGAAGGCAGACTGGTCGACGGTCCCCAACGCGCCGACGGCGGGCTTGGAGAAGCGCCAGCATCTCGGCCAACGCCAATCCGTGGAACGGCGACCGTTGCACCGGGGCAGCATGAGGGCGGCGAGGAGCCGACCCGATTCCCCTTGCAGGCCAATTTGCCGGCGAGAAGCAACCAGTGGCCTTGCCGACACCGCTCTTTGATTGAGGAGTGCGACGATCATCGCGGGCCTCCCGAGCGGGGATCAAGAGGCGGTTTGGGGGCTTCGGAAGGGTTGGTTGCCGTGGTGCAACCGCCAGAAACCGATGACGCATTCCAGGTCTTATCGGTGTCTATGCTGAGCGCGTCGCTGGCTTGCCGGACGAGCCTCTGCACACTACGCGCGCGCTCTTCAAAGTTAGACTCTGGGTTAGACTCTAAGTTAAGGGCGCGATTTCGGTTTTGCTTTCTGGAGGTTAGGCCCCGTTTGGGTTCCTGATAGCACGAGCCTGCGGTTCCCGATGGCACGATAGGTCCGGTTCCCGATAGCACGAGGCCGTCCACAGGCCTTCCACAGGAGCCGATCCGCTCGAAGGCAAGCAGAACCCGGCCGCCAATCTCCACTTCCAGCGCAAGGGTGTAGCCGGGCAGCGGCTGGCGGCGGATGATGTCGCGCAGATCGAAGGCAAAGCGCTTGTAGGGCGACAGGCTGCCGGATTTCTGGTGAAGGTGACGGAAGTCGAAGCGCCAGCCGTCGCGCTGGCGTCCGCCATGCTTGCGCACCAGCCGATAGAGCCAGCGCTCCAGCCCGCCAGTCAGATCGAAATAGGCGCGATCAATCGTCAACACGAGCGCGTCATCGAGGACTGCCTGGTAGAACCAGTCGGGGACGATCAACTCGATCCCCGCGGGTTTGCCATGGCGATCGATGCGCTCCTGCCACTCATTGATCCACGAGAAACGGTGACGCCGGCCTTCGGCGGGCTGACGGATGGTCGTCGAGACGGTCGTCGACTGCAGCCGATCAAGCCCCGCCTTCAGGCGCTGATAGTCGCGCAGACTCTTGCCTCGGCCCACGAAGGTGAGAATCTCATAGGGCGTGGCGGCCATCAGCCGCGCGGTGGGAAGCCCGGTGTCACGCGCCTCGACGATCTGGCTGGCGGCCCAGATCAGGATGTCGGCGTCCCAGATGGTCGCCATGCCGTGATCGGGTACGGCCTCGATCCGGATCGTGACGTTGCCGGCCGCAAAATCGATCGGGCTGATGCGATGGGTCTTGGAAAGGGAGAAGAACGGATAGGCCATGAGATCCTGCGCGTCTCGTGGGGCGAAGTCGCCAGGCAGCGCTCGGAACAGGTCGAGCTGCCCGCGCTCCGAAAGGGTTTGGTTTCGCGCCACCATTTGGAAATCCGCGCGCGGTCAGCGTGCGTATCGTCCGCCATGCGCCGGCGGCGTCGGTGTATGACGCTTGGCCGGCAGGACCGACCCACGCGGATCGGATGTAGAGGTGACGGCGCCGCGTTCGGCCCAAGCCTGAAGATCGTCGACGGCATAGACGACACGCCCGCCGAGCTTTCGGTAGGCCGGACCGGTGCCATAGGTCCGGTGCTTTTCGAGCGTGCGGGCGGACAGGCTTAGGAAATCCGCGGCTTCCTTGGTGCGCAGGAAGCGCGGCGGCAAAACGGCGATATCGGGTCGCATGGATCGGGCCTCCGTGGGGTTTTGGGCAGCCGCTGGCGTTCAGCGGTGGACGGCGACCACGGTGGCGGAGAATGGCCTTCGCAAGGGATGGGGAAGTTGAGGGGGGCTAAAATCCCACCCCCTGTCCAGGGTCACAACCGCTACAATCGGCGGCGATGGCGCAGGATCTGCAAATAGCCGCCGCCGATCATGGCGGTGGCGCCTTCGACCAGGCCGATCACCGCATCGCGCAGTGCGGAGGTTTTCCAAGGATCGGCAGCGACGCGCTTGGACCCGTAAAGGGCGACGGCAATGTCGCGATAGCTCACGCCGTTCGCACGGCCGTCAGCGGCCTGCATCATCAGACGAAAGCGGCGCCGCTGCTGTGGGGTCATACGCGTGTCCGAAGCCGTCGGGCGCCCCTGCAAGGAACGCCAGAAACGGGTGAGTGCTTCGATCCGTCCCAATGTTTCTGCGTCCAAGGGGATCAGCGCCGCGAGGTGACCGTGCGGGTCACTGCCGGGCAGAAGGAGAAGTTGGGTCGCGACACCTGCACTATGGACAGTGTGGCGTCCTTCCGGGCTGTCGTGGAGCACGCCCAGGCCGGTCAAAGGCGCCGATCGCAAGGACGACAGGAATTCCGGCGCCGGCACGAGAGAAACCACAGCTGGGTCGACGTCAGGCGACCACAGAACGTCCTGCGCCAAGGCGGACAAATCCGGCCTAGCCGGAAAATCGCAACCCCCACTGCCGCTGTGCCTCAGGGTGGAAGGGTGCTTTTTCAGCTCTTGTGGTCAGGAGCGCTTGGTAGTGCCGTTGATAGGGTTCGTGACGCCTCAGACACTCCCAGGCGAGCCCTTCGACGGGTAAAGTATCGAAATAATCGTAGCTGTCATTGTCTCGCCAATGCGACGTATCCGGCCTCATCCAAGAGCTCCTCGCAAAAAACGCGTAGACCCCGCCTCCAAACGATTCCGGGTTGTAGCGATTGGCGGAAGACCCTTGCCGGGCATCGGGTGATGCCACTTCGGCATCACCCGCGAAACCACAGGCGCTGTGGTGCTAGTTGCCGGGTCGACGCAAGAGATGACGGTAGCCTGCACGCGCCATCCAGCGCGCTCGCGCCAGATGGCTGTCATGGATGCGCCGGGCGCGTTGTGGCTCCTTCGTCAGATCAATGCCGAAGAGGATTTCGACCACCTCGCGCCAGTCCGCGCCGTCGTCGGCGGCGTCAAGCAGGCGCATATAGAGCTTGACGTGTTCCCGATCGTATTCGGTGAGTTCGTCACTGGTCGGCGCGGTTTCGTCAAACGGCTCGATCATCGCTTGCCTCGTCTTCACAGAGTGAAAGCATTTTATAGAAACAACAGCGCCGACGGAGGATAGCTGATAAGCATCAGGCGATGCGGTTTCGGCATCGCTCTCGGCTTGGGAGAACCGAACCGACGTCCGCGGAAGAAGGCCCCGGCCTTCCAGCCGGGGCCTGCGCGGGTCCTTAGTCACCCCGCCGCGCGTTCGGACGGGACCAGATGAGCGAGAAACCCTCGCCTTCCTCGTCGTCGAAGAGGTTGGCGTAGATCGGGGCGTTGAAGCTCGGATCGTCGAGCTTGAGACCCAGGTAGTCGCGGCCCTCGTTGGAGGTCTTCGACCATGCGGCACCGATCTCGGCGCGGCCGACCAGCACCCGGTGGCTGGGAGCGTTCTCGCCAGTGGCGCGTGTGTCTGGGACGATGCGCACGTTCTTGGCCTGGACGCTGAGGGTTACGATTTCGCCGGTGAACTCGTTCGCGGTGGTCTTCTTGAAGGTGCCGATGGTAGCCATTGTAAGTCTCCGTTTTCTGTTCCCGAGCCCGCACCATGCGGCCTCGATGGCGATCACGTGGCCGGAGGCGACCGATGACGCATCGCTTGCGACCGGAGCAGCGCGGAGGACGGCGCAGGAACGGCTTTCTTGTCTCGCGAGGAATGGCGGCGCTCGGGGTCCCCATGCGCTTGCGGCATGGGGTGGGAGCCGGCAGGGGAAGAAAGTCGAGACGCGCCGTTGCGGCCTAGGCGGTCGAGGCTCAGCCGTCCTTCGGCCAGATCAGCCCATTGAAGAGGCCGTTTGGAGCGCTCTTGGGACAGATTGGCAACGGAGACGTTGGCGTGCAACGCGCCTCCGGCAGATCGCTACAGGCTTCTCCGGCATCGCCCAGGCATTCCAGGTGCCGGGAACCGCACGCACCTTCAACGCCGCCGCCACCGCCCGCGCTGCCGTCCTGCTACCGACTGGTCGGCCTGCCATGGGCATTGACCGAAGAAAGTCCAAGTCCACACACGGGGCCGCGCCGGCACGTGGCCGTTGCTCGATCCTGGCATGGAGCCCGATCGCTCCAACCACCGATAAGGAGGAGGCTAGGCCTTCGTCGGTCTGGTCCATCCGCCTCGCCCGCGCGGGTCGAACCACGTCCCTGCCGGATTGGTCGGCGGCTGTCATGCCCGCGACCCGTAGATATGCCGTGACGCCGACGGCGGTCGCGCCAATGACGGAAAAGACGACCTGCCAGATTTCCGAAGGCATCATGTGCTTCGCGATGCCATGAGTGGCATGGTAGCCGGCAACGATCGCGGGAGCGACGAAGACCATCGCGGTCGCCAGCTTCGCCCACATGGGCCTGATAACGCCGAGGAGGATTTGGCCGACGCCGAGCGTCAGCCCGGCCGTGAGGCTGCCGACGAGGATCGCGCCAAGCCAGCCGGCGCCGGTGTTGAATGCCCAAGTGCCTGCGCTGACGCCGACGAACAACGGCAGGGCGAAGATAGCAAGCGTGAAGAGCAACCAGCACAGGATGCCGATGGCCGCGATACAAAGGAAAATGCCGGGATCATGATGGTGTCTCCGAGAGAATAGCTCTGGCGATTGCGCCTTCCACCACCACCTGGCGCAGTGCACAGCATAGCAAAAGAGAAGCGCGGGCGAAACCCGCCGGTGTTCTTGCATCGCCAGGCGCGATGTCCGCCCCGTCATGGGGCGAACGGGTCGATTTCGCTGATGATGGCGGTGTCGTCGCCGTCATACTCGTTTGCCGGCACGACCGAGAGAGTGCCGTCGCCGGCACGAAAGATGACGATGGCGACCATGAGGGTGGCGGCGAGGCTGAAGGCGAAGGCATGTGCGTCGGCGAAGGACATCGACCCGGCTCCTGTTTGAAGCGGAGGACCATCCCCCGCTGACAGGCGCCCGATGCGTCCGGCCGATGGCCGCAATGACCGCGAAGGCGAAGCCGGAGCGGCGGCACGCTTCGCGTAGTCCGACCCCTTGCGGGTTGATGGCTTCAGGCCGTCGGTCGGACCAAGGATCAGCGCAATGGATCGCGGGGTGTGGTCATCTTCAAGTCAGGAGCGGGCGGGAGTCGTTGGCGCGACGCTGATGTTCCATGAGAGTGTGAGCGAGTTGCCGCGCGATGTGGCGGGCGTCGAGCGAGAAACCGGACGGCCATGATCGCGATGGGTCCCGTTGGAAGCCGCCACGCTGAAAATGAGGATGGAGCTTGGCGATGACGCTGTGCAATTGCGGTGGCAGGCCCAATCCAGCTCTCTCGGCGTAAAGAGCCGCCTTGCCGAGATCGTGCCCGATATGGCGGCGGTTCCAGGGATCGTCGGTCACGACTCTGAGAAGATGCGACTTCAGGAGCAATTCAATGGCGATGGCGATGGCGTGAAGGGCCGCATTGTGCCTGCCTAGATCCGCCGCCCGGTCGGCGCCATCGAGGTGGGCGGCGGCATTGCGCAAGAAGGTGTCGGCGAGCGCGATGTCCGGCGTGAAGCTTTCGGGAAAGGATTCGAACGACACGGCTTGAAGAATGCCGTGCCTCCCCTGCTATTTATAGGGGGTAGGTTCCGACGGCGCTTACGCGCCGCCGTTTCCGAGCCGATAGACCGGGATGCCGACCTTGCGAGCCTTGTCCGCGAGGTTCTCCTGAATGCCGGTGCCCGGAAAGATGATGACGCCGATCGGCATGACCGCCAACATCTGGTCGTTGCGCTTAAAGGGAGCGGCCTTGGCATGTTTGCTCCAGTCGGGCTTGAAGGCGACCTGCGGAACCTTGCGATGATCGGCCCAGCGGGCGGCGATCTTTTCGGCGCCTTTCGGTGATCCGCCGTGCATCAGCACCATGTCGGGGTGCTTGGCGCGGATTTGGTCGAGCTTTTCCCAGATCAGCTCGTGATCGGCGGTATCGCCGCCGGAGAAGGCGATCTTGGGGCCAGCCGGCAACATGACTTCAGTTTCCGCGCGCCGCCGGGCCGCGAGGAAGTCGCGGCTATCGATCATTGCGGCGGTGAGATGGTGGTGGTTGATCATCGATCCCGTGCGCGGTCGCCAGGCCGAGCCAGTGTACTGATCGTAGTGGTCGGCGGCCTGGTCACGCATCAGCTCGAAGGCATCGCGCCGTTCGATCATGGTCTGGCCCTGGGCTGTGAGTGTCTCGAGTTCAACCGCCTTGATCTCGCTGCCGTCCTGTTCGCGCTGCAGGCGGCGCTGGGCCAGTTCGTTGTCGTCCAGTTGCCGCTCGATCCGTTGAACAGCTCGGTGGAAGACATTGGTGACGGACCAAAGCAGGTCATCGAGGTCGGGTTCGAGGCGCGTGTCGACCAGGGTGGCGATGAGGGCGTCAAAGATGTCGGCCACGGCTCCGGCCACGTGGTCGCCACCGGGGAGCGGTCGCGGATCTGGCTCATCCGCAAATGGGCGCCAGCCATAGAGCTGGAGTTCGGTCAGGATGTGATCGGTTGGAGAAGCGGCGTGGTGCGGTTCGGTGTCGTCGTGCTCGCTCATGGGATGCTCCCGTCGGTTTGACCGCGACGCTCGCGGCCTTCATGGCGACGAGAGTCCACGGGCGGGACGGTCCGACACCCGCAGCGAAGCGGAGGGCCGGAGCGCAGCGGAGGATGGCGGCGGCCGACTATTTTGCCTCGCGATGGAAAGGCGTCGCGCCCAATCGCTGCCATTCGCGAGCAGTCGCGCGCCGCCGGAAAATAGTCGGCGGCCGCCATTGCCTGGCCGGCCAGTTTGTGGGCCCGATCGCCCTCTTGAAGGCCGGGTCGCGGTTCTCTGCCGGCGGGCTCCCAGCCATGCGATGCGGCTACACCGTGCGCCACACGCTCTCCCTCCCGGCTCATGCTGCCCGTGTCAGATAGCGCAGGCGATCCCGGCGCATGAGTTGGTCCGCAATCGAGGCGCGGAAAGCGGCAAGTCCGAAATGGCGAAGGTCTTCGTTGAAGTCTTGCATCGCCGGCGACAGCACGATTGCCTCGATTCCGGCGTCCGTCGCGCGCTCGAGCAGGCTGTCTCGGGCACCGTCACCGGCCGGATCGTTGTCGCGAATGACATAGAGCCGCCGCAGGTTCGGAGGGAACAGGATGGCGGCAAGATGGGCTGCCGAGAGTGCCGCAGCCATCGCCATGTCGGGCAAGGCGCATCTGAGCGATAGCGTCGTCTCGATGCCTTCGCCTGCCGCCATGACGCTGCCGGGTGCGCCGAAGCGGACGGCGTGACCCAGAAGGTCACCCATTGCCCGACGCGGCGTGTCGACGGGTGCCTTGCCGGTGCCGTCCGGTGCGAGCCAGGTGCGGTGCGCGCCGGTCAGATGTCCATCGAGGTCGGTGACAGCGGCGATCATTGCCGGCAAGGTCTCGGTCGGTCCTTGATCGTCGTGCCGGTAGTAGCAGCGCGGATGGAACCGCAGCGATCCGGTGCCGTACAAAGTCGTAATGCCGCGTCCACGCAAATACGTTTCCACGAGGGTGCCTATAATGGGCTTCGACATGGCGACCAGTCGGCGAGCCGCTTCTGGAGATCCAACGGGGACCTGCGTGATCGGCTCGGCCGGTCGGGGTGGCATGGCATCCGGCATCGCGAGAAACACGCGCGCCTCGTCGGCGACTTCCCGGAAGTTGACCAGTCCGAGGGATTCGCGGATGACATCGAGCAGGTCGCCATGCTCACCGGTAGCGGCGTCGGTCCATTTGCCTGGCGGTCCCTTCGGGGATGGCCGCAGACGCACGAACATCGACCGGCCCGGCGCATTGCGGACGTCGCCGACGGTCCAATAGTTGCCTTGGCGACGGCCATTGGAGAGGTAGTGGCGGCACACCGCCTCGGCATGTTCGCCGAGGCGATGTGCGAGGTTGGATGCAGCGTGACGCGGAATCATGCAGCCTCCCGCTCACTGACCCCCTCGATTGGGAAGCGGTCGAGCACGCGCTCCAGCACGGCGAGCCCGTTGGCGTCGATCGGCACGAACATCCTGAGCTTCCACGAAATGATCTCGTGGAAGAGACCGTAGGCGGTGAGGCGCTCGCGCATCGTGTCGGTGAAGCCGGACAATTCGATGCGCCATGCGCCCATGACGCGGCTGCGGCGAAGCTGGAGATCCTCGGCGAGATCGAGGATCGTCCGCCCGTCCATCAGAGCCGCCAACGCCTGTTCCGGCGACAGCGCAACCACGTTCGTCGCAGAGGCGTTGGCGGCCCATGCCGGCGAGACGCGGCGGCCGATGAGGCGCTCGCCCTCGTCGGTCTGAAGTCGATAAACGCGGGTCGACTCGCTGGGCAGGCGCTTCCAGATCGGCAGCAGCAGGCCGGTGACCATGTGCAAGACCGAGTCCGAAAACTCCGGCACCCCGGCGATTTCGGCGGTCCAGGCAGTTGTGAACGCCTCGCGGTCGGCCTCGACCCAGCGTGTTTCGCCCATAGCCTTGAGCGGCATGTTCTGGCTTTCCATCGGCCGGATCAGGCGGACACGGCGCTCGACCTCGCCATCGTCGAGCATGACACTGGGGGTCGGGATCTGTACCGCGGCGCGGCCCGATTGCTTGTTGATGAGCAGTAAGGCACGCGGATCGCGGAGATGATCGAGCGCCGCATTGAGCGTGACGGGCCGATTGCGCTTGCGTTCGGTGATCGTGAGCAGGCGGCTTTCGGTGCCGGTGCGCGGATGGGTGTAGATCACCTGCCGATCGGTGACGACGAAGTTTTCGGCCTGCAGCGTCTCCAGCCCGGCATCGTAGGTGCCTGACGCGATCGCGCCCTCGATGCGCGCCGCCTGCAGTTGCTCGAAGGCACCGAACAGCACGCGCTGCAACTCGATGGTCAGTGCGAGCAGGCGATTGAGGAAGGTGGTGATCGGCGGCAATTCGTCCTTGATGCCATTGGCATCCATCAGCTTGATACCCGTCGCCGCCTCGAAACGCTCGAGTGTGCAGCCCTCGACCTTGCCGCGTACGATCAGCAGATAGAGTTGCCGCAGCGCATCGCGGGCATAGTGGCTTTCCAGATTGTCCTCTGGCCGGAACAGGCCTTGGCCACCGGTCTGGCGCTGGCCACGGGTGATCGCGCCCAACGTGTCGAGGCGGCGGGCGATCGTCGAAAGGAAGCGCTTTTCCGCCTTCACATTGGTCGAGATCGGCCGGAAGAGTGGCGGCTGCGCCTGATTGGTGCGATGTGTGCGGCCGAGGCCCTGAATGGCGGTGTCGGCCTTCCAGCCGGCCTCGAGCAGATAATGCACACGCAGCCGCGTGTTCCGGGCTGAGAGTTCGGCGTGGTAGCTCCTCCCCGTTCCGCCCGCGTCCGAAAAAACCAGAACGCGCTTGTGATCGTCCATGAGGGCCTGTGCCTCGACTAGGTTGGCCGAGCCGGCGCGGTTCTCTACGATCAGGCGCTCGCCCTTGCGGACAATGCGCCGCGAGCGGCCTGTGACTTCGGCCACGATGTCCGTGCCGAAATGCTGGACGATCTGGTCGAGCGCGCCGGGGACAGGCGTCAAGCTGGCGAGTTTGGCGATCAGCTCGTCGCGCCGGGCGACCGCCTCGCGGCACTCGACGGGCTGGCCATCGCGGTAGACCGGGCGCGACGACAGATTGCCCTCGCTGTCGGTGAACGGCTCGTAGAGCTGCACCGGGAAGGAATGGGCCAGGTAGTCAAGGACATATTCGCGGGGCGTGATGTCGACGCGAACGTCGTTCCATTCCTCGGTCGGCAGTTCGGCCAGCCGCCGTTCCATGAGCGCCTCGCCCGTCGAGACGATCTGGACAACGGCCGCATGGCCCTCCCCCAGATCGCGGGCGATGGAGCGGATCAGGGTCGGTGTCTTCATGCTGGTCAACAAATGGCCGAAGAAGCGTTGCTTGGCGCTTTCAAAGGCGCTGCGCGCGGCCGACTTGGCCTGGGCATTGAGCGTGCCGGTGCTGCCGGTGATGTTGGCCGCCTGCATCGCCGCATCGAGATTGTTATGGATGACGCCGAAGGCCCCAGCGTACGCGTCATAGATGCAGACCTGTTCGGGCGTCAGCTCATGCTCGAGCAGTTCGTATTCGACGCCGGAGAATGACAAAGACCGCGCCGTATAGAGACCGAGCGCCCTGAGGTCGCGTGCCAGCACTTCCATCGCCGCGACGCCACCGGCCTCGATCGCCTCGACGAATTCGGCCCGCGTCGAGAACGGAAAAAGCTCGCCGCCCCAGAGGCCTAGCCGCTGGGCATAGGCGAGATTGTGGACGGTAGTGGCGCCGGTGGCCGAGACATAAACGATGCGGGCATTCGGCAGGGCGTGCTGTAGCCTCAGGCCGGCACGGCCTTGATGGGAGGGAGCGGCGTCGCCGCGTTCGCCCTTGCCGCCACCGGCGTTTTGCATGGCGTGCGCCTCGTCGAAAATGATGACCCCATCGAAATCCGGACCCAACCATTCGACGATTTGTTTGACCCGCGAAACCTTCTCGCCGCGATCGTCTGAGCGTAGCGTGGCATAGGTGGTGAATAGGATGCCTTCCGCCAGCGTGACCGGCCTGCCTTGCGGGAAGCGGGAGAGCGGGGTGACCAGCAAGCGCTCCATGCCGAGCGCGGACCAGTCGCGCTGCGCATCCTCGATGAGCTTGTCGGACTTGGAGATCCAGACCGCCTTACGACGGCCCTGCATCCAATTGTCTAGGATTACGGCGGCGGATTCCCGGCCTTTGCCCACCCCAGTGCCGTCGCCGATCATGAAGCCTTGCCGGAAGCGCACGGCCCCCGCCGCGTCATCGGCCGCGGCGCTAACCATGTCAAAGGTCTCGTCGAGCGTCCAGGCGCCGGCGAGATACTCGGCGTGAGCCTCGCCCGCATAGATGACGGTCTCGAGCTGCGCGTCCGAGAGCAGGTCAAGGACGTTCTTCGGTAGGCGCGGCCGGTAGCCCGGCTTGGGTGGCGCTACCGAGGCCATGGCCGCCGATTGAACGAGCTTGGTGGGGTGAGCCCGCGAGCCGGGAATGCGGATCGCCTGAAGCCCGTAGGCCTCATAGATGGCGTCGCTGATCTGGCCGTTCTCGGCGGCCTGCCAGTCGACAGCCTCATAGGCGAGGTCGATGGCTTCCGGTTCGGCGATCGACATGCGTGGCGTGGTACTCGCCGAGCGTGTGAGATAGCCGTGCACTTTGCGGGCCGCGGCGACCGCCGATGTCGCGCTGGGAAGGGCGGCCATCACGACCGGCGGCCGCGCGGGAAGGCGCTCCTCAATCCACGTGAGGAGCGTTGCCGCATCCGGAGCGATGCCGGGAGCATCCGGGAAGAGCGAGGGATCGTCCGCCGGCACCCTGTCGATGACGGTGAGGCGCGTCGGGAAGGTCGTGCCGTGCTTGGCATAGACCGAGCCATCGATGGCGGCGGAGAAGACCATGCGACCACGCTCCTGCAGGCGAGTGAAGGCGGCGGTCCAGGTCGGATGGTCGGGCGCGAAGTTCGCACCGGTGATCGTCACCAGCCGCCCGCCGGGCGCAAGGCGCGACAGCGCCGAGGCGATGTGCCGCCAGGCCGCGTCGGCCATGCGGCCCTCGACATTGGCCATGACCGAAAAGGGCGGGTTCATCAGCACCACGCTCGGCACGGCGCCGGGATCGAGATGGTCGTCGATTTGGGCGGCGTCGAAGCGGCTGGCGGAGACGCCCGGAAAGAGACACGAGAGAAGTGCCGCGCGCGTCTCGGCAAGCTCGTTGAGGATGAGCGAGGCGCCGGCTATCTCGGCCAGGATGGCGAGCAGCCCGGTGCCGGCGGAAGGCTCCAGCACACGGTCGCCGGGCGTGATGGCGGCGGCCGTTGCGGCGACCAGGCCGAGCGGAATCGGCGTCGAGAACTGCTGGAAGGTCTGTGCTTCTTCGGACCGGCGCGTATGCGTCGGCATCAGCCCTGCGATCTTCGACAAAGCGGACAGCCGTGCAGCCGGAGATTCGGCTTTGCGGGAGAGCGCCTTTCCGTACTTGCGGAGGAAAAGGACCGTTGCGGCCTCGCAGGCATCGTAGGCCTGCTTCCAGTCCCAGGCGCCGGCGGCGTCGGAGGCGCCGAATGCGGCTTCCATCGCCGAGCGGAGCTTTGTCGCGTCGATGCACTCGCCGCGTTCGAGACGGGGAAGCAGCAGGCCGGCGGCGGCGAAGATAGCGCCGGCTGCACGGGTTTGGGCGAGCGGGAGCGGCGCGGCGGTTGGAACCGCCGCAGCGGGCGAGATCATGTACATGGTGTGAACCTCGGGAGAGCGGGGACAGGACCGAGCCGCGCGGCGCTCTCTCTGGACCGCACGGATTCAAACCCATCCCGGCCCGCCTCTCCCTCTCAGGTCCCGCCGAAGCTAAAATGAAACAAGCGCCCCGCCATGAGGTGGAGCGCTTGCCGGTATCAACCGATCTCGATCATATTCCGCCGTCAGGCTCCGACTTCTGTAGGAAACCTTTGGCGTCGTCGGGATCGGGCGGCAGGTAGGCATCATAGGGATTGCCGTCGGCAAGATGACCGAACGGGGTGAACACGTAGTCCGCGCCCTCCCGCCCGACCGCGCAGATTACATAACGCCGCTGCCCGGTCGCCGCGTCGGCGCATTCCATCAACGCGAGGTTGCCGTCGCTGGCGGCACGAAGCAGCGTCTGGAAGTTGCTGCGGGCATGGTCGGGAATGCTCATGGCAAGTCCTTCGCATCTCCGGGTTCAACTGGATCGCGGGCGCCCGCGAGGATCGCTTCGCCGCGCGCGATCGCCCATTCGGCCTTGCCGAGCCACCCCGGCGGCGTCGGTCGGCGGGCCTTAGCATCGCCGACAATGATCTTGAGCAAGCCCAGCATGAGTTCGAATTGTGCGGCCTTGCGCTGCACCGCTTCCCCAAAATGTGCATGAACCGGAATGGCCTGTCCACGATACGCGGCACCGGCACCCTCCCATATGCCGGTGACATGGGTTTCGCCCGAGGACTCGCAATCCTCCCGCTGACCCGAACAGTCAGTGTCCTCGATGGCATATCGGCACGCGACGTCGGGTGTCTCAGCCAAATAGGTTGAATGCCGGAACACTGGTAGGTGGTACGTCGTCTCGATGGTGAATTGCGGCATTTGCTGCTCCTAAAAAAAAAGGGCGGCCCGGCGTTCGTCTCCGAGCCCCGGCCGTGGCGGGTCGAGGTTGATGTCCATGCGTGCAGGTGTTACGCGGCCGCCCGCCCCTCGACGACGTCGGCGCCGACTTCGTCAGCGGTGACGTCTTCAAGACGCGCATTGCGGTACCCGGTCTTGGCCAACCAGAGTGCGGCCGCCTCCCGGCTCTCGGCGAGGTGCAACAACTCGTCGTCGTCGCCGATCTGCTGCAGGACCCGGACCATGCCGATACCGGGCGGCTCGACGATCTTGAAGCTGAGGTCGCTGTCGACCGAGTAGGTTCGCATGACCGTCACGAGGATGACGCCGCCGGAGGAGAAGTTACCTTCATTGAGCGTGATCGAGGCCGGTGCGCTGTAGGTCGGACGGTCGCGCGGCGATGCCTTGCGGACCAGACGGCCGAGGCCGTTGCGACGGCCCCAGTCGGCGAGCTTGCGGGTAAAGCGCGCCGGCGGTTTGGGGGTGCCGTCCGAGTACTGGATCAGCGAGCCGAGCGGGGCGTTGTCATAGACGATGTGGGCGGACATGGATGTCTCCTGAAACGAAAAGGCCCGACAGGGCGTCGGGCCATGAGGGTGGAACGGGGCGACCGGAGTCGCCCCGTCGATGGGTGCTATTCGGCAGCGACAGCGTGTGCGATGACCTCATCGGCTGCCGCCGAGTCGTCTTCGTCATCGCCGGCGAGGAATTCGGGCAGGTCAGGTTCCTCGCCCTCGCCCGGCTGCGCGGGCGGTGCGTCATGATCGATCAGACGGAGCGGTTCGGGTAGCCAGCCACTATCGGCAAGGAGGCGTTCGGCCTCCTTGGCCATGTCGCCCTTCTTGAGGTGGTCGATGAGTTGAGCCGCCTGCTCGCTGGCACCTTCGCGCACGGCTTCGAGGATGCGGGACTTGGTGACCCGGCCGAGATAATTATCGACCGTCGGCCGCCAGCCCGCATCCACCATGTCGAGCCCGGTGGCGTGGGAGAGCCGGTCGGCTTCGCGCAAGCGCTGCTCCAGCCCGTGCTGGGAAACGCCGCTGCCATAGGGGTTAGGTCGCTCGAACAGCGCGTTGATCCCATAGCTGACGCAATGCGCCAGCAGTGCGTGCTGACTGGCTTCATCGAGACTGTCGAGCCAAGCCCACAGAGTCTGGTCGTCACCGAGCGGAATGTCGCCCTTCCACGCCTCATGGCGTTCGTCGATCGCCTTGGCCGCGGGGCTGTCTTTCAGCTCGGCGTCTTGCGTCGGCAAGTGGACATGTCGGACGAACGCCTCGAGGCAGCCGGTCGCGGAGCGATGACCGAAGGTGTCGAGGACGAGCCGATGCAACAGCGCCGTGATGGCCACATGCTGGTTCTCGGCCACGGCATTGCGCAGCGCCAACGTGCGATAGGCGGTGAGTTCGATGACCAGGCGCTCGGGCAGCGGCTTGATGGTGTCGCCGTCATCCTCCTCAGGCTCGGACGCCTGCGCGCCGATGGTGATAATGGCGCGGCTGACCAAAGGATCGTGTCTGCTATCGTCGTTCTCGGTTGCTGGCTCGGCGGAGTCGCCATCAACCGCCTGCATCGCTTCGTCCTCGGGGCGTACATGGCCCCGATCGACGACGAGATCGCCATCGCGATCGATGCTGATGAACACACCGGCGCGGGCGATCTCGGCCCGATCATAGTTCATCGGCCGGCTCTCGAAGGCCTCAAGCGCGGTCTCGATCTGACCGAGGCGCTGATCGACATCGTCGGGGAGTTCGTCGGCCTCGCCATACTTGGCTTCCAGCCGATCGTACTCCGCCCGCAGGGCTTCGCGTTCCGCCCGCTCCGCGTCGCTCAGATCGACGGGGGTGCCGGCCAGTGCCCGCAGACCGTGATTGTGCCCGTAGGGCAAATCGGCATCGACTACGATCCACTTCCAGCCCTCCGCCGCGATCTCGTCGGCGATCGACTTCAACCTGTCGCGGACCAAGCGGTCGAGCAAAGCGGGGTCCTGCAGCCAGCCGCCATTGTCGGCCTCGAACAGGTCGCGCAGCACCACGCCGCCGGCGGCGACATAGGCCTCGACACCGACGAACAGCGCCCGGCGATCGCTCGCGCGCACCGTGGTCTCCGTCAGTAGGCGCCGGATCTGCTGCGGCTCCTTCGACCAGGAGTTTTCGAGCGCCTCCCAAACCTGCTCCTGACGGGCGTGATCGTCGGTCACGGTGAAGGCCATGAGATGCTCAAGCTTCATGCCCTCCTGCTCGTAGATATCGTGCAGCTTGGGCGAGACCCTGGCGAGGCGCAGGCGCTGCTGCACGAACGTTGCGGATACGAAGAAGCGTGCCGCGATCTCCTCATGGCTGGCGCCCTGGTCGTGCAGGGTCTGGAAGGCCCGGAACTGGTCAAGGGGATGGAGATCCTCGCGCTGGAAATTCTCGGCCAGCGAATCCTCCTCGATCGGCACCGCGCTGTGGGCGTCGGTGACGACGCAGGGCACGGGCTCGGTTTTGACCATGCGCTTCTGCTTGATCAGCAATTCGAGGGCGCGATAGCGGCGCCCGCCCGCCGGCACCTCGAACATGCCGGTCTCGTTGCCCTCGCCATCCAGCACTGGCCGGACGTTGAGGCTCTGGAGCAGGCCGCGCCGTCCGATCGAGGCGGCGAGGTCCTCGATCGTTTCCCCGCGCTTGATGCGTCGGACATTGGACTGGCTCAGCATCAGCTTGTTGAAGGGGATGTCGCGCGATGTGTTGAGGGTGATCTTCTGCTTGACGGTTGCCATGGGGATTATCTCCGCGACGGGCGGCCGAGACTCTCTCGACCTCCAAACCCGTCAAAAAGACGGGCGCAGCCCTCTCACTCTGAGAACTACGCCGCACACGGAAGATCTGGAGGGGCAAAGGGCCGCAGACACGACTCCGCGCATCTGCGGCTTTGCGGATCTCAAACTGAGATCTCACTCGCCGTCTCGGCCGGACCGGGCGGCGTTGTAGAGGATGCGTTCCGCGTCGCGAATGCTTCCGGCCCGCTGGGCGGCCTCTGCCCAGACCGAAATCGGCAGGGCTGTGGCAAAGAGAATGTCACGCTCGATGCCCATGCCGAAGGGCAGCCGGACCGACGTCATCTCGAGGAGCGAGAAACTGCCCAGTTCGGGATAGCCGAGGTCGGCGAGGCCAAACATGGCGTCGCCATCGGCATCCAGCTCGGTCGCGAGCCAGGTTCCTTCGCCGAGCGGATTGAAGAACTTCACGACCGGGACGTGATCGGCGTTGCGTTCGCGACCATTGGTGAGCAGGCGCTCGCGCAGTTCGTCGGTGAGGAGGATCATGCTACCCTCCTGTCGATCTCGGCCGGACCTGCCTTGGCTCCGCTGTCGGGTTGCGACAGGAAGGCGAGCAGCCAGTCGGCCGCCTTGCTGGCCTGGGAGGCGGCACGCACGATGGCGCGGTTGTCTTTGCGCAGGACCTCGAGCCAGGAGGCCAGGTAGTCGGCGTGGCGCACGGTCGGTACGATGCCAAGCGAGGCGCAGCAGAAGGCCGCGTTCATCTCGGCAACCAGTTCCTCGAAAGCATATCTCTTGGTGCCGAAGGCGCCGCCGAGATCACGGCCGACGCGGGAGGCATGGCCGGTTGCATGCCCAAGCTCGTGCAGGGCGGTGCGGTGCCAGTCGATGGTCTCGAAATAGGCCTGCGGTGGCGGCACCCGCACGTAGTCGTGCGCCGGCACATAGTAGGCGCTGTTGCCACCGATGCGGAAATCGATCCCTGTCGCCTTGATTAGCGCGTCGACGGCCGGCTCGATCAGTCCGGGCTCTGGTGCAGGCGGAGCCACGGCCAGATCGTCGGGCAGATTTTCACATTGCGCTACGTTGAACACAATGAAGCGCTTCAGAAACGGTATGGCCTGTGCTGCCTCGCCGGTTTCCCGCGCGCGGTTCTTCTCGTCGTTAGGGATGAAGCGGTCAGCATAGACGACGGTGGTCCCGTGTTCGCCCTTGCGGACATGGCCGCCCAGCGATAGCGCCTGGCGGAAAGTCAGCCAGCCCTGGAAGGGAAACCCATGCTCGACGACCGCACCCCACAAGATTAGCACGTTGATCCCTGAATAGGTGCGGCCAGAGGCGGCATTGGCCGGCAAGGCGAGCGGCGCTCGCGCCGCCGCCGTGCCCCAGGGCTGCACCCAGGGAAAGCGCCCAGCTTCCAGCTCGGCGATGATCTTGTTGGTGATATCGTCATAGAGGCTTGTCCGGTCGGCGCCGGCGCGAGCGTAATGTCTGGACATCGCAGTTCTCCGCGACGGGCGCCGGAGGCCTTCCCTCCAGCTCTCAACCCGTCACGGCAAACGGGTACGTACTCTCACTCTAGACGGCGTTGCGGGGGCCTCCCGCAGAAGGGGGGACGCTCTCGAACTTGGGGCAAAGGCGGTTCGCGCCAAATCAGCAAATGTCGCTGACTATCTAGGTATGGTCACGGCTACCGGACTGCGTGGCGGATCCGGTCGGTAAGCGTTTGTTCGACGTCGAAATAACTTTCCCAGGCTTCGGGCAACTGAGCCCGCGCGGCGGCGGCGAAAACATCGAAACCATTGGCGCTTTCGCAGGTGGGCAACTCCTCCCAGCTGACGGGCACCGCGCACGACGCCCCCGCGCGTGCCCGAGTCGACCAGGGGCAGATTGCGGTGGAGCCCTGGCCGTTGCGCAGGTAATCGAGAAACATTCGGCCCTTGCGCTTCGCCTTGCTCATATTGGCGACGAAGCGCGACGGATCCGTACGGGCCAGCAGTTCGGCGAAATCTTGGCAGAAGCTCTTGACCTCGTCCCAGTCTGCCTCCGGGACGAGCGGGACGACCACATGAACGCCCTTCCCGCCGGACAGCAACGGCCACGATTGCAGTCCTAGCACTTCCAGAATGGCCCGAATGTCGAGGGCTGCCTGCTTGACGGCAGTGAAGCCCAAGCCCTC
Source organism: Mesorhizobium sp. M0166 (assembly GCF_040322255.1). NCBI lineage: Bacteria > Pseudomonadati > Pseudomonadota > Alphaproteobacteria > Hyphomicrobiales > Phyllobacteriaceae > Mesorhizobium > Mesorhizobium sp. M0166. The sequence goes on from NZ_JAMYTD010000007.1 coordinate 55,881, forward strand.
GTCGGGGTCGATGTCGAAGATCATGCGGTGCGGCAGATCCGGCTGCTGACGACGGCTTCCCCAGATGTGGAATTCGAGCACGTTCATCTGGACGCCTGCGATCAGCCCAGCCAGGTCATCGACCCACAAGATGCGGCTTTCCTTGCCCGACATCTTCTCCAACTGGCCGTCATGGATGGCCTTGGGCATGCCTGGCAGTTTGTGCTTCTGAAAAAAAGTCTGCTGCAGGTCGCCATCGGTATCGCGCACCAGCGACAGCGGCCGATCCTGGATGTGCGGCAGCATCTTCTCGGCGACCACGGCGTAGTAGGCGGCGAGCATGGCCTTGGTCACCTTGGTCCCCGGATACATGACCTTGTCCGGATGCGTCAGCTTGACGCCGATAGCAGCGGCGATCTCCTTGCCGATTCCGGGATCGAGATTGGCGGAGCCAGGAGTTGCCGGCGTCTTCGGCATTTCCATTACCACCTGGTCGGCTCGCTTGTCTTCGCGCATGCCCTCAAAGCTTGGATGTCGCAAGCTGCCGTCCGGTGTCACCTCGGCATAGGTCACTTCGGCGACAAGCTCGGGCTTCACCCACCGGGCACGGCGGGCAATGTCTCTCGGAACGGAGACGAAAGCCGGTTTCTCAACACGGCGTTTCTCGAGCTTTGCGAGGATGTCCTTGCGCATCGCCTCGGTGAACCCCGTGCCGACGCGGCCGCGATAGATGAGCTTGCCATTGTCGTAAGTGCCGAGGATTAGCGAGGCCATGCCATGTCCTGTGTCACTTGGGCGATAGCCGCCGACAACGAATTCCTGTCGCTTCGTGCACTTGATCTTGAGCCAACTCCCGGTGCGGTCGCCGACGTAGGAGCTGTCGGCGCGCTTCGCGATGACGCCTTCTTGGCCGCCCTCGCACATGGCGTCGAACACCCTTTTGCCTTGGTCGACGATGTGGCTGGAGAATTGCAGGCTGTCGTCAGGGCGGCGCGCGCCCAGCAGGGACTCAAGTCGCGCCTTGCGCTCGAGGAGCGGCTGGTTCGACAGATCTTCGCCATCGAATTCAAGCAGATCGAAGGCGTAGAACTTGAGGGGCATACCCGCGGCAATGCCGGTTTTCAGCATGGAGAAGTTCGTGCGGCCCTGGCTGTCGATGGCGACGATCTCACCATCGATCAGTACCGCGCCCTTGGTCAGTCTCTGAAGCGGCGGCAAGATGACCTTGAACTGTCGGGTCCAGTCGTGGCCATTGCGGGTATAGACGACGACATTCGAGCCGGCGATGGCGACTTGGGCACGATACCCGTCGAACTTCATCTCGAAGAGCCAATCCTCGCCCACCGGTATGTGGTCTGTCAGCGTGCATAGCTGGAAGGGACGAAACTCCGGGAGCCGATATGTAGGGACAGAGTCTGAGTCTCTGGGCCGTGTGCGCCTTTTGCTGAGGGTGCCGTCTACGGCCGACATGCGGAACTCGGATACATGGTCCGATTCAATACCGTGCCTGGGATTCGGTTCCATGCCCAAGCATCCCGCGCCGGCGACCGTCGGCGCTCAAAGGAAGAACGGCGTATAAAACGCAGTCCTGCGCGCGTCCGCAACAGCGGACAATTGTCGCGCGCCGGACGGAGGAAATTCGCCCCCGCCGCGGGCGGTGAACGGGACAGCCGTAGGAGCGTCAGCATAGCGCCGGCCGCAGGACGGGACGCGGGACCGACTGTCCCCGTCCGCGGTGGTCCGCATGACTTTGCGACACGGTGGAAACCGACCAGCTGTGATCGCGCTGAGTTCCGGTCCTAGGCGGTCAAGCCGCCGATCGGCAACGACGCTACTGGCTTGCCAACACCAGCGCCGAGCTGGTCTGGAAAAAATCGATCAGGTCCTGCGCCCTTCGGCTCTTCTCAATTGCGTGGCAGCTTGTGAATTTCCAGCCTGACCGGCCCGCCCCTGTCACAGCTGGTGCAGAAGAGCGCTCGCTCGACCGAACTGAACAGAGCGCCTTTTCCATAGCGTTCGATGAGCCCGGCAGGCTTTACCGTTGCATGGTGCGAACAGGATCTGCACCAGGCCCGCAATACATGCCATTCGCGAAGATCGCCGAGCGCCACATCGAGGCCGGCGTGAACGCTGCCGTCGATGATGGTCTGTGGCGGTATCTTCACCTCGCCTGGCGTCAGGATTTTCTCCATCACATGCCGGCTGTTGTAGTGGATCAGCAACATGCCTGGCCGGCGCCGGATGGCAGCTTGCCAGGCTGCCTGACTCACCGTTGAATCGGGGGAACGCGAAATGGTTTCCGATAGAGCCTGCTCGTCGCGATCCCATACCTCGATCCGAAAATTGTCTTCCGCTGTTTTTGCCATAGCTTCGCCGGCCAGCGCGGTTGACGCCGAGCCATGGTCCTTTGCTGCTCCAGATTACGTTGAAATAAGGAACATATTCCTGTCTCGTCAAGGCCGCTCTTGACTTTTTGTTCTCTTTTTGTTCGCATAGGCAGAGATAGGCCATAGGAGGCGAGCCATGGAACTTCGCTTGAACATTGAGGACGCAACACCCCAAGAGCTCGCACGCGGCATCGCGGCAGCCGAAGCAGTGTTTTCACGCGCCGGCATTACGGCTTTGCAAGGCGCGGAAGGGCTGTTTGCGTTGGAAGGGTGGGATATCAAAGGCTTTCCGGAAGGCGACAAGCCTACCGAGGACGAGGATCGCGCTGCCACAGTTTGGTTGGAAGCCGACGAGGCTGCGGCGGCTGCATGTTGTGCGGGCTGGCCGGAGGACAAGGTTCCGCGCCATCAGGTCATGGAACTGATCAACGTTCCCCGCACGAAGTTGCAAGCCGAGGCGATTCCAGACACCTGGCCAGAACGGAAGCAGCTCTATCCTGACGTCGTTAAGCGGCTGGAATTCACGACCGGCCCCGACCGCCAGATCGATTTCGATATTGCCTTCGTTCTCGGTTGGGTTCCCGAGCGGCCGACGCTGGATCGCGTTGAGCCCCTTTCGGAAGATGGAGACCGTATCCCCTTCTTCACCAGCGACCTTGCCCAGGTCGAAGAGATGGCTCGCAAGGCGCTCAAGGATTGGACAATCGAGATTGACCGGGATCCCTGTGATGCCCACGTTTTCGACCCTGCGGCCGGCGATGACGATGACGATGATGAATTGCGCATGGCGGCTTGGCGTGATTTCGACGGCTCCTTGCATATGGAGAAGCCGCCGGCAAATCCTGCAATCGCGCTGACGCTGGCAATGATGCGCGGCCAGTCAATGCATTTCGAATAGTGGTCAAACGCAGTCGGGGCTCACCAACGCCATCGGTCATAGACCGCGACTGGCCACATCAGGTTGCGCTGCCGGCTGACCTTCATCAAGCAATGCCGAGACTTCGGCTTCGGTATCGATCAGGTGCGCGTCTTGCTGGAGCTATCGATCAACACCGACCGCGATTGCGCGGAAACGCGCGACATTGCACAGGTATCGCCGAACTGCGCTTGCTCGAACGTCGGCTGGATAGCTTCGTCACCCGCTGCAACGTCGCCTGCGCCGGCGGGCCTGGCCAGGACTGCATGATCTTCAAGGATATGGCCGGCGCCCCTGGCGGCGGGCGCTGTTGCGGTTGATGGTCTGGATCGCGGAACGGCCAAAATCTATCTGTGACGCCAGACGTTCACTGCGGAAATCACCAGGATCGCAGCAAGGGCCGGCAGCAGGATTGGGCTCGGCACAACGTCAAGCAGCAGGCCGCCGATGAACGTGCCGACGATGGAGCCGGCCGCCATGACGAGTAAGAAGGTCTTGTTGCGGCCGAGGACGGAAAAGCTCTGGTTCCGACTATAGCGGGTGAACCCCACCAGCATGGTCGGTAGGCTAACCGCGAGGGACAGGCTCCCAGCCAGTTTAATATCGGCGCCGAACAGCAGCACCAAGGTGGGGATGAGAAGTTCGCCTCCTGCCACGCCAAGCAGAGACGCCACAACGCCGATGACGAAGCCGGCGGCAATGCCTGCCACCGCTTGCGCAGCCCCGTTCAAAAGGGGTGCGCCCGACCTCGCATCGTGGCCGAACATCAGAACCGCAGCGATCACGACGAGAAGCACGGCGATCACGCGGTAGAGATTTTCCGACTTGAGGCGTGTTGCCCATCCTGCCCCGAGCCAAGCCCCAAGCAGGCTTCCGGCCAGCAAGTTCAGAATTATGGTCCAATGCCCAGCGATTTCGGAAAACGGCACCGTGCGAGCGCGAAAGGGCAGCGCCGATGCCACCACCACGAGGCTCATGGCCTTGTTGAGGATCACGGCTTCCAGTGCCGCAAACCGAAATGCCCCGATCAGGAGCGGCAAACGAAACTCTGCGCCGCCAAGGCCGATCAATCCGCCCAATGCACCAATGACCGTCCCGCCACCGAATGCCAACGCCTTGTTTTGTGCCACGCGCAATTCCCAACCGTTTTGGGCAACATGGCATGAGCCGCAATGCCCGGCCATAGATACCGAGTGAGGCATGAAGGGCGAATTAGGCCACGGAACGATGTTCTTCCCGCGCCGCCTGCCGCACTTCGCGCGCCGCATCCGCGTTCATCACTGCGATGCCCAGCCCCACGATCAGATCCGGCCACGCCGATCGCCACAAGAAGGCCGTCACCAGCCCTGCGGCAATAATGCCGATGTTGGCGAATGCGTCATTGCGGGCCGACAGGAACGCGGCCTTTGTGAGACAGCCGCTATGATGACGGTACGCGGCGAGCATGTAGGCACAGGAAAAGTTGACGGCGAGAGCGCCGAGTCCCGCCAGGGTCAAGGCGATAGCGTGGTTGCACAGGCATGTTGAACTTCTCCCACGCCGTCCAGACCGTTGCCAGGCTCGGCACGAGCAGAATGAGCGCCAGTGCCATCCCCACCCGTGCGCGAGAGCGCAACGACCAGCCGAGTGCGAGCAGGATAAGGAGATTCACCGAAGCATCTTCCAGAAAGTCGATGCTGTCGGCGAACAGAGACACTGACCCGATGGCGAGCGCCAGAGCGAACTCGATGCCAAATAGGCGAGATTGAGTAGCGCCACGCTGAGGACGATGCGACGGAGTGAAGAACCCATCTCCGTGAAATATCGGAGCCCGGGTTATTCTGCCACCGGGTTGCCTGCTCGTGAGTAAATCACGGTTTTGCATGGGACCAGAGCCTTCAGGCCTCCTTCACGTCGGGGTGTTGAGCGCTGAAGCCATTGTTCCATAAACGCACCCGAGCAGAAGGCGGCAAGAGGAAGCAGCGCTTCTATCTCTGACGAAATCGCAAAACAACGGCACAGCCAGGGGTCGTGCTGTGCCGCGATCGCCGTCGCCGCACCTCATGCCAGTCGCGCCAACTCCAGCCCGAAGCTTCTGTCGTTGAACCGCTTTGCCAGGGCGAAGGCGTCGCCAAGAGAATACAGAAATGTACCTGGGTGCTTGGCGACCCAGCGTTCACCGGATGAGCGCGACGCGAAAAAGAAGATAAAGTGGCAAAACTTCGCCATCACGTTGGCGGCGGACGTACCGAAAATCTCCGCATCGGGCAGAATGAATGAGACAACGGCTTTGTCAGGCTCGACGGATTCGATCCTGTCTGGCGTCACGACAAGCCGCACAACCTCGCCGCTTTCCGGATCGGGCGACGTGACGCGCGCCGGACGGCCGAGGATTTCGGGAATGAACAGACTGTCCCAGGCACACCACGTCCATAGAGTGCGACCGTCTACCTCCAGGGAATGATGCATCGGCGCCGTCGCCAGCCCGCCAAAGCCGAGTACGCGTCCCCGATCGTCAAAGTAGGCGAAAGGCTTGATCGAGTCTCGTTGGAGGAGCGCAAAGGCCCCGGCGGCAGAGATCCCGAGCACCCGGCCCAACTGCGCGGCATCGACCGCGCGACCCCTTGCAAGCTCGCGGTACAACGCGACTGCGGCGTGCTGTTCCTCGGGCGAGAAATGCAGCAGATGGATTTCCAAGGCTTGCCAGTACTCCTCCAGCGAGGGGATCTTCGGCGTCAATGTCATGGTTCCCTATCCGGCGCAGCAGGACAGTTTCTTCACGTCCCTGTCGAACGCCTGAGCCGCGAGCTTCAGGCCCTCGACGGTTGTGAGGTAAGGGAAGATCGTCTCCGACAGGTCATCGATCGTAAGACCGCAGCGAATGGCCATTGCCGCCGTCTGGATGCTGTCGGCGCCCTCCGGCGCCAGAATGTGCGCCCCCAGCAGCTTTCGGGTTGCCCCATCCGCGACGAGCTTGATCAGCCCTCTTGTATCGCGGGCCGCAAGCGCGCGCGGCACATTGTCAAGCGAGAGCACCGAGGTTCGCACAACGTGCCCGGCACCCCGGGCTTGCGCCTCGGTCAATCCGACGCTCGCAACCTGTGGATCGGTAAAAATCACGGCCGGCATCGCGGCGTTGTCATATCGGAGGCTGTTGCCGTTCAGGGCATTCCTGGCCGCAAGTTTCGCGCCATAAGCAGCCATGTAGACGAACTGATCTTTGCCCGTCACGTCGCCCACCGCGTAGACGCCTGTCTTCGAGGTGCGCATGCGATCGTCGACGACGATTGCGCCGGAAGATGTCTGCACGACGGCCGCCTCGGAAAGTCCGAGGCCTTCGGTGTTCGGCGTTCGCCCCGTGGCTACGAGGATCCGTTCGGCAGTCAATACTTCTGGACGGCCGTTCCGGAGAATGGCGAGCGCCACTCCGCCATCTTCGGTTTTGCGGATGGAATCATAGGTCAAGCCATCTATCACCGCGATGCCTTCATCCGCCAGATAGCCCGCGAGCGCCTGCCCGATCTCGGGCTCAGCCTCCGGCAGAAGGCGGCTGCGGAAGACAAGCGTCACCGCGACGCCAGCTCGTGCGAAGGTTTGGGCGAGTTCGGCCCCGATATAGCCGCCGCCGACGACAATCATAGTACGCGGCAGTCGGGTCAGGGCGAGCGCGGTTGTGCTGTCGAGGGACGGCACATCGGCGATCCCCGGGATAGTCGGCACTGCCGGGCGAGCGCCCGTCGCAATGATTATGCGCTCCGAGGCGAGGCGCTGCCCATTCACGTCGACGCCGCCGTCGACGAGCCGCGCCCGGCCTTCCCGGTAGACCATGTTGTTGTATTCCGGCAGGAGGTCAGCGTATTTCGCCTGGCGCAGTCCTGCAACCAAAGCGTCCTTCTGGGCGACCTGTGCAGCCCAATCGACCACACGGGCGCCGCCTTCAATGCCAGCGAACCGGACCGGAGCGGCATTGGCGTGATGCACGGCTTCGGTGGCGCGGATCAGCGTTTTCGAGGGAACGCAGCCGACATTGACGCAGGTGCCGCCGATCGTACCGTGCCCGACGAGAGCAACCTGAGCACCCTGTTCGGCGGCGGCGATCGCTGCCGAGAAGCCGGCTGAGCCGGCGCCGACGACAACAAGGTCGTAACGACCGTTTCCGTTGTTTGCGCTTGGCATGCAGCAGTCGCTCATGACTTCAACTTTCGTGAGTTATTGCCCGCCTCGCAGCAATCAGCGGCGGATGAAGAGGTGGAACGGTTGCGTCGATGGAGCCGACCCTGAGACATCGTAGCCCTTGGCGACCGACTGCGGCACATCAGCCACTCGTCTTTTTCGAAATGTCGGCCGGATAGCCCTGATCGGTGGTGGCCTTGATCAGCGCCTGGGGCGAAGTCTGCCCGTCGTCATACCTTACCGACGCTGTTACGTCGGCTATTCCGTCTGGCTGGCTGACCGAAACCGAGGACACCCCTTTTACATGCTCCAGCGTGCTCTTGACGATTGGACCGCAGAACACGCAGCCGGCGTGGTGCACGTCGAGTAGGACCTTGGCCTCCGCTGCCTGAGCAGCGATCGGCGCGAACAATAGGCCAAGCCCGAAAACGGTGCCGAGGTAAGGTTTCATGGCTAGAATCCTTTCAGGTGAGGTCATGGTTAGGGTTCTCAGGAAACGAGGAAATATCGAACGGCGTAGGGGAAACCGACCGCGACGACGACCATTGCGCCTGCGGTCCAGAGGCCGATTTTCGCGATCCGATCCGAGCGCGGCGTGGCGCAGTAGCCGTCTGCGCAGGCGACCTTGGGCCTCCGGTAAACACGCCAGGCTCCGTAACCAATGAAGCCCAACGAAACCGCCGCGAAGATTGGCTGGTAGGGTTCAAGCGCGGTCAGATTGCCGATCCAAGCGCCACTGACGCCGGCAAGGAACAGGCCGAACGGCACCATGCAGCAGCTTGCCGCGCCCAGTGCTGCCAGGATGCCGCCGACCGACAGCAGGGCCGCCCCATCAAAGCGGTTTCGCGTCGGTACCATGTCCACGCTTGCCAGCACCGTTGCTTTGTCTCGAACTGTCATTGAAGCCGCTCCCGTAATTCGTCTATGGTAACCCTACTGTCTGTAGTGACTACAGGGTCAAGCGTGGACCGATCACGTCTTTGCGAGGGCAGCTATGAAGACGACCGAAGGGCTTTCCATTGGTGTTCTGTCAGAGCGCAGCGGCGTGAACATCGAGACGATCCGTTACTATGAGAAGATCGGCGTCATGCCGTCGCCCGCGCGCAGCGCCGGCGGCTACCGGGTCTACGGAACGGAACATGTGAGACGCCTGCATTTCGTCCGCCGAGGGCGGGAGCTTGGCTTCAGCCTCGATGAGCTGCGTGGCCTGCTTCATCTGGTCGATGGGCATACCTACACGTGCGGCGAGGTGCATGCGCTCACCGTCAAGCATCTCGCCGATATTCGTCAGAAGATCGCCGACCTGCGACGGCTGGAACGCGTGATGTCGGACATGGCTGCGCGATGCACGGCGGATCAGCTTCCGGAGTGTCCGATCATCGATGCTCTGTTCGAGATGCGGCCAGTACGCGGGCGAACGCTCAATCGCAGGTCTCGTGCCGTGAAAGGCGCCTCGCCAGCATAAATCATGCTGTGGCCTCCGCCGTACAGCCATCGTCTGGTAATTCCGCTAGCATCTGGCCATGTACGGAATACGACCTTTTTTCTTTACATCGGCATGGCCTGAGTAAAGACTGAAGTTAGTAGGCCAATATTCGTCGTGAAACCCTGTACGGAATACTAAAACGCATGTTCCGTTCGAACCTGGCGGCCATTTTATCGAAAGCCTGTGCCAGGCGCCCCGCCGTCTGACTAAAAGTCACACATGCTCCAACTGCCTACACGCAGCGCCAGACATATGAGCGTCCTATTCTTTGGGCCGATTGCGGAGTGGCAGCTTTCTGGCTTCGTAGACAGATATCAGACAGTTAGTGCCAGGGTCGTGAACTGACCCTAAGTCACTCAAGGCAAGCGCGGCCGAAAATATGGATCCGTTCTGGGGCAAGGTCGTCATCAAGGTCAGATAGCAAATCTCTCCTCGTGGAAACGCAAGACGGCCAAGCTCTCTGTACTTGGGTCCGCTACCTGGGCCGGCCAGGGTCAGCGCCTCGGTTTATCGAGTCAATTCTCAGGCGACCGAAACCTCTCATGGCATCCGTTGCAGATTTTCCTGATCCGCTCGAAAGAAGCGGCGAGCGCGGGCTTATCGCCGAGGGTCGCTGTCGCAACAAAAGTCTCGGTCGCGTTATGCAGCCCCTGCATTGCCTCGTGGAAAGCCTCCGGCTTTTCCCAAATTGCCGGCAAGGCATTGCTGTGATGATCGATGCTGCCGGGCGGAAACAAGGTCGTGGTTCGGTGGCAATTGTCGTGGAGAGCACCGGCATGCTGAACAATGGCCGCCGCATCGAACGGCGCCCTGCCCGCGAGCATCTCTCCGATGGCCTTCAGCTCGCGGCCCATGTTCTTCATCGCTGTCATGCGTTCGGCGATGATACCCGTCGCCCCCTTGTGTGCCAGCGCCGCACCCGCAATGAGCATGGCTGCTAACGCAATGGCCGCGAGCTTGAACATTCAAATCTTTCGTCCACGACGGGACCCGCCGCTGCGCTAAGCGGCAGGTCTTATTCGACTACTTGACCGGAATCATCAGGTGCGCATAGGGGGTGTCGGGGAACATGACATATGGCTGCGTCTGGTCCGGCTCGTGGGGATACAAGGCCATAATGTCCGGTGCGTTCATGACCATGACATGGGGACCATCATGTAGCCATTCGGCCCCTTCCGCCGGCTTGGTTGCAAAGGGGTCGGTATTGCTGGCCGCATCGCCCCCCTTTAGCATGTAGGCGAAAGCGACCTTGCCTTTCGGCGGCTCGCTCTTTGACATGATCGCGTGCATCCACGCCATCCCGTTCTCATCTGTGCACATCGGATCGTCGGCGGGAGTTCCAGGGTCGTCCGGGATGCATGTGAAGCCGTTCGTGCCCTTTCTTATCGTCTTCATCTCCCAATTCACGACGGCGGCGTTTTTGCCGACAGCCTCCGGTGCTGCCGTAATCGCATTCTCAATCAACTGCTCTTCGCTTTTATCAGCCGCAGGTGCGGGGAATGCCCAAGCGGCGGCGAGAGCTGCCAAAAACACGGGGCTTGAATGGATGCGCATTTCCTCCTCCTTAGCGAGCGCAGATTTTGCCGGCGCATCGCAACGAGCACAGCTCCCGCTCTTTGGAGTTGGCTGCTGCCCTAGGACTTGGGCGCGCCGAAGACATAAGATACTCCTAATATTACGTTGGGTCACCTAGGGATGTGACGCCGGGCCGCCTGACGAGGGCCGCCCGTCAGGCGGCCGGCCGAATGTTTTGGTTCACCCTGAAGAGGTTGTTCGGGTCGTATGTCTTCTTCAGCGTAGCCAGGCGCTCGTAGTTGTCACCATAGGCCGCCTTGAGCCTTGCATCGCCCTCGTCATCCATCATGAAGTTCAGGTAGGCGCCACCCAGATCGAACGGATGCACCGCCTCCCAATAGGCCTTGGTCCAGCGCGTCACCGGCCCCGCTTTCTGTGGGTCCGGATCGATCCCTGCGATAACCATCGACCAGGTCGCATCACGGCAATTCCAGGCTGTCTGGTCTTTGCCGATGCGATGGACGGCTCCATCGATCGGATAGAGATGCATGAGCGATAGCTCGCTCGGCGTCTTCGCCGCCTGATCGAGATGAGCGTCAATCGCCGCGTCAGACAGTGTCTTGACGAAATCGCCCCGCCAATACCACTGCATCCCCTTCAGGTAGAGCCCGTCGAACATGCTCTGCACGGCGGGATAGGGCATCGTTCCCATCCAATTGAACCAAGGCGCAGGGAGCGCATCGATGAGCGGGGCTAGCGCCTCTCTACCCTTTTCCTCCGGACCGCTATAGCAACACATCAGGAGACACATCCGCTTTCCCCCAAAACTCTTCCGGAAACGGCGCGCTCGAGAGGATTGTCTTGAGCCCGAGGAAGATCCCGAGTTCCTCGGGCGCGTCCGGCAGGAACTCGCGATAACGCTGCATGATGGTGCGGCCGTGTTGCTGATCAAATGCGATCGGCCCCGCAAAGACCATGTTGACCCGGTGAAGCTGGAACACAAAACTGGTGACGACGCCGAAATTGCCGCCACCGCCACGCAGCGCCCAGAACAGGTTGGGGTCCCGTTCCTTGCTGGCGGTGACGAAGCTTCCGTCGGCAAGCACGACATCGGCCTCGATCAGATTGTCGATGGTCAGGCCATATTTGCGCGTCAGATAGCCGTGGCCGCCACTCAGCGTCAGTCCGGCGATCCCGGTGGTCGAGATGATGCCCGCCGGTACAGCCAGCCCAAAGGCATGGGTGGTCGACGTCGCCCTGAGTGCAGCCCGCGCCTACCCGTGCCGGGCTGGTTCTAGTATCGCGACCCCTCTCCTTGATAGGGCAACCAACGAATGAGTCTCGATGAGATCACTCAAGCGACGATCGCTTTTATGCGGGCGCATCAGGCATGGGGCATCCCGCTGGTGCTCTTGCTGGCCTTCGGCGAATCGCTGGCCTTCATCTCGCTGCTGCTTCCCGCAACCGTGATCCTCATTGGCGTGGGTTTTCTGATCGGCGAAAGCGGCGTCGCGTTCTGGCCGTTGTGGCTGGCGGCGATCATCGGCGCGGTGCTGGGTGATTGGCTGTCCTACTGGGTTGGCACCCGGCTGGGAGACAGGGTGTCGCACTATTGGCCCCTGACGCGCTACCCCGATCTTCTTCCGCGTGGCCATAGATTCTTCGAACGCTGGGGTGGGGTGGGGGTGTTCATCGGGCGCTTCTCAGGTCCGTTGCGCGCCTCCGTTCCATTGGTTGCGGGCGTCTGTGAGATGCCTGCTTTGACGTTTCAGATCGCCAACGTAACCTCGGCCTTGCTGTGGGCGACAGGCATACTCGCGCCAGGTGCGTTCGGTCTCAAATGGGTGCAGGCTTGGATGTAGGCACTTCACGGCGCGCGAGCAGCTTGTCGATCCGCCTTCCGTCCATATCGAGGATCTCGAAGCGCCAGCCTTCATAGTCAAACCGCTCGCCAGCTTCCGGAAGGTGACCCAGCTGGGACAAAGCGAACCCGGCGATCGTATGAAAATCACCCTCTGCCGCCCCTGATCGAAAGCCCAGGCGAGCGAAGGCATCATGCGCCAGCATCATCCCGTCGATCAGCAGGGAACCGTCATCACGTTCGACGACATCGGGGTCTTCACCTTCCAGGTCTGGAAGGTCGCCTGCGATGGCTTCGAGCAGATCGGTCTGGGTGACGATCCCCTCCAGAGCGCCATATTCGTCGATGACGATCGCCAAGCGCACCGGCGCCCGCTTGAATTGATCGAGAACGCGGAAGATTTGCGTTCCTTCGTGGACGATCACGGGTTCGCGGATAACCGCCATCGGATCGAGCGTTTTTCCATCGAGCACCTGGTCAAGGAGATCCTTCTTCAGGATCATGCCGAGCGGTTCGTCAATCCCGCCCCGGCCGACCAGAAGCTGCTCATGGCGACATTCGCGGATGGTGCGCAGAATCTCGTCTGGGCTGTCGTCAGCGTCGATCCAGTCGATATCGCGTCGCGGTGTCATGATATCGGCGATGCGCCGATCTCCGATGTTGAAGACACGCTCGACAAGTTCCTGCTGAGTTTGGTGAAGCAATCCTGCCTCCTGGCTTGCCGCCACGAGCAGCTTCAGCTCGTCAGGCGAATGCAAGGACACCTCCCCTGTGCCCGGGCGCAGACCGCAGAGACGCAGCACTAGATTGCCGAGACCGTTCAGAGCGAGGATCGCTGGTCTCAGCAGAAACAGAAACAGGCCGAGCGGGCGTACGACCCAGAGTGCCGTGCCTTCGCTGCGTTGAAGCGCCAGGCTTTTCGGCGCCAATTCGCCCAGGACGATGTGAAGAGCGGTGATGATGATGAAAGCGATTACGACGGCGATCGTGTGCGAAGCTGCCGTAGCCAGGGACCCCATTACTCCCAAGAGGAGTGGCTCGATCAGATGGGCAAGTGCGGGTTCACCGACCCAGCCGAGCGCCAGCGATGAAATGGTGATGCCGAGCTGGGTCGCAGCCAGATTGGCATCGAGATTGACCAAGGCTTTTTGAAGCCGGCCGGCGTTCAAGCGCCCGGCAGCCGCAAGCTCGTCGACGCGGCTGCGTCTAACCGCTACCAGGGCAAACTCGGCGGCGACAAAGAAGCCGTTTGCGCCTACGAGTACGAGAACCAACAAAATTCCAAGAATGTCGCGTAGGCTACCATCGTCCGCCGGCATGATATCCTCGGTATGAAAAAGCTACGGTCGTCTCTGAAGCGTATTTGCCGCTATCGCGCAACCGCCGTTCGGCCTTGAGCATCATTGCGCAGCTATCACGGTAGCGTCGTTGACTGCCGGTCAATGAGTGGCAGAATGACCAAATCCTCTCCGCAGACGGCCGAGCTCAAACTGGCTTCTCGGTGATCAAGGTCAATGGCAGCGCTGCGGACAGGTCGCCTTTGATCCAGTGATTTAGTAAAATAACCGCGATCCCGGCGAGGATCGCCAGCACTATCATCCAAATGATCTTCTGAAGATCGGTCATCTTATCATCTCCCGAGGCGCACCATAGGGCCTGGTGCGAGCCAGCATCCGGTCTCGCCGACTGCGGTTGAACTCAGTATGAATAGCCACCCCGGACATCGCGGCTCACCATGCTGAAGGTCGCGCTGGCGCGCTAGCGGACTCTTATCTGCGTTTATCGCCGTTCGTCCGAATTACTTCTCGCGGCCGGTAACCGGAGTTCGCCCGTCGCAGAAGCCCGTTGAACAATTGAGCCCTTCGAGTACCTTTTCCGACTGCTTGACCTTCACGATTCGATCTTACGCCTATGGACCGAGCATGTTGAGGCGGCGCACATCATCGGCGGTCTCAGCCAACAGCCAGTCACGGAATGCCGTGATTTTGGGGAGCATCGACGTCGCCTTGGGGCAGACGATCCAGTAGGTCTTGGACAATCGCAGCGTCGTGGCGAACGGCCTTACGAGGCGCCCGTTGATGAGGTCCCAAGCCGCAAGCGTGGTGCGGGCGAGTGCGACGCCCTGGCCGTCGACGGCGGCGTCTATGACCATGCTGGCGCGGTTCAAGACCGGTCCGTGGGAGAGTTCGGCATTGACCACGCCAGCGGCCTCGAGCCATTCCGACCAGTCCTTTCGGTCATCAAGATGCAGCAACGGAAAGTTCAGCACATCGGACGGCTCGCGCATCCGCTGGTGAAGTTTGGGACTGCAGACCACGAACAGTTGCTCGGAGCACAGGCGGACAACATCATGCCCCGCCCAATTGCCATCGCCATGCCGCACGGCAAGATCGACGTCCTCTCTAGCGAAGTCGACGTGATGCATGGTTGCGGAAATCCTGAGATCGATGTCCGGATGCGTCTCGGCAAACCTGCCAAGGCGGTTTACCAACCACTTGGCGGCAAAGTCGGGCGACGTGCTGACCGTCAACGCTCCGGCCCGAGATAGATGCTGGATGCGTTGCGTGCCGAGAGCTATACGGTCGAAGGCATCGCGCACCACCTCCAGATAGGAGAGGCCGGCTCGTGTGATGCTCAGCTTTTGACGTTCACGATCGAACAGCCTGATGCCCAATTCGAGTTCGAGCGCCTTCACCTGATGGCTCACCGCACCCTGCGTGACGGAAAGTTCGTCCGCCGCCCTGGTGAAGCTCTCGTGGCGCGCCGCCGCCTCGAAGGCTTTGAGGGCGTTGAGTGATGGCAGTCGGCGGGCCAATTTCGCACCATGTCATGAGAAATATTGGGCCAAGCACGAGAAACCATGCTTTGCGCCCGTGGGCAGATTGGCGCATTTCCGCAGCACACGTCAACCAGTGCACTCCGGAAGGATGAGAAATGTTGATTGAGACGCCGAGGCGTTCATCGCCACAGGCAAGTGCCTATCGCGTCATGGAAAATTTAGTGCGCTCGATGGCATCGGTGGCGCGCTGGATCGAAATCCATCGCCAACGGGAACAGCTGGCCGAACTCGAAGATCATCAGCTGGCAGACTTGGGTCTGAGCCCTGCGCAGGTTCGGAAGGAATGCGCAAAGTGGCCGTGGCAGGCCTAATTCTCGACTGAGGCCGATATCCTCACGGGCAGCGCAGGGTCATCATTTCGCTTGTCGTTGCCAAGTCAGGCAAGGCACTTGCGGCGGCGGCTACTAACCATCCCGACGTTCCTCTGGCGGACGAACCTTACGGAACATTGTAAGCAGAAGGATGTCGTAGACAATCTTCAAGGCGCCCGCGATGAGCAGCGGCCAACCGAAACCGGAAATTGCGAGTAGCGAGCCGGCAAGCATCGGACTGGCGGCCGCCGCGAGGCTGCGAGGCACAGCGGTGACACTCGCCGCCGCTGCTCGCTCACCCGGCGTCACCACAGCCATGACGTAGGAGGTGCGGGTCGGTACATCCATCTGCGACAACGCGCTCCTGATCAGCAGAAGGACAATGACCGGCCCCAGGCTCGGCATGAAGGGAATGAGCAAAAGGCAAAGACTGGACGGCAGGTGCGTAAACACCATGGTGTTTACGAGCCCGATCCGTTTGGAGATTTGCACTGCCACCAGATACGACCCGGCCGACAGGATGCCCGTCAAGAAGAAGATCGCACCCGTGGCAGCGAGTGATAGGCCGAACTGTTGGAAAAGCCACAGAGCCAACAATGACTGGACCACGAAGCCTCCCGCAAAGGCATCAAGGCTGAAGAGCGCAGCGAGCGTGAGGACGATGGCTCGAGACTTGCGCAATGGCTCTGCCGGTACCGCACCAGCATCGAGCGGCTCGTCCGGCAGTTGCCGATAAAGGAGCAGCGCTCCTACTCCCAGAAAGGCATAAAGCAGGAAGGCGATCTGGAGAGCTTGCTTGATGTCCAGGTCGACAATCTGGCGGAGTAGGTCGGGGACGCCAGCCGCCAGAGCCCCGACGGCCCCAACAAGTGAACCGACGAGACTGTAGCGTGCAAAGAGCGCGGTGCGGTCGCGATCAGTGACGCTGTGAGCGAGTTGCGCGTGCTCCAGCGGCAGAAACACACTGACGTCGCCCGAGGATGGGTTCAGCGTTCCGACGAATGCGATAAGGAGCAGCGGCCAGAAATCGTGAACCAACGCGAAGGCAATCCCCGTGACGACCATCAGGACGGCGGCTGCAATCAGCAGAGAGCGGCGGGAGAAATGGTGCGCGACAAACCCGACTGCCAAGGTGAGCGCCGCCGAACCCGCGAGCGTCGCCGTTGCGAGTGTCCCGATCTCGAAAGCGTTGAAGCCGAGCGCGGCCAAATAGGCGGGAAGCAGGAGACTGACCAGTCCATCACCGAACGCCCGTAACCCCCTCGAAGTCAGCAGGTACGTGGCTGCCGGCCCGGCACCGGAAGGCAGGAGTGCAAACCGCCGTCTTGCAGCCGGTTCGCGCAAAGCATGCATCGGCCTTTGGGCTGTCAAGAATGCCTCCCGGTGAATGATTACGCCGACCGCACAGCTTAAATCGATCCGCTGGCCACCCCGTAGAGTAAGCCGAGGATCGAGCATGCGGCGAGCACCGGGATCATACCGATCTTGAAACGGAATACCGCCAGCAGCGCCCCGAGCGTCAGCACCAGAGACGGCAGGTTGATGGAGTTGAACACGGGAACGTCCAGCGTCATGCCCAGCCAGCTGACCTCACGCAGCTCGCGGAACAGCACGTGAAGCGCGAACCACACCGCCAGGTTCAAGATCACTCCAACCACCGCTGCCGTGATGGTCGACAGCGCCGCTGACAAGGCCTTGTTGCTGCGCATCGACTCTATGTACGGCGCGCCGAGAAAGATCCAGAGAAAACACGGGACGAAGGTCACCCACGTCGTCAGAAGGCCGCCGAGCGTTCCGGCGACCAACGAATTAAGCACGCCCGGTGCGCGGTAAGCTCCCATGAAGCCGACAAACTGGGTGACCATGATCAGCGGACCGGGTGTCGTTTCTGCCATGCCGAGGCCGTCCAGCATCTCCCCCGGCTTGAGCCAGCCATAATGTTCAACGCCTTGCTGGGCGACATAGGCAAGCACCGCATAGGCACCGCCAAAGGTGACCACTGCCATCTTGGAAAAGAAGATCGCGATGTCGGTGAAGACGTTGCCTTGCCCAAGGAATACAAGCAGCCCGAGGACCGGGACCAACCACAGCAGCAATCCCACCCCGGCGACCTCGAACCACCACCGGGCGGATGGCCGTGCATGAGCCGGCACCCCTTCGCCGAGTGCCGAGTCGGCATCATTGACCTGGGTGCCGCCAAGCTTGCCGTGTCCGTTGCCTGTCTGGAATGCAGCCCAACCCATCTTGCCGCCGACGTAACCGATCACGGCCGCGACCAGGATGACCAGCGGAAACGGCGCCTGGAAGAAGAACAAGGCAATGAAGGCTGCTGCAGCGAGGCCTACCATCACGTTGTTCCTGAGCGCCCGCCTACCGATCCGCAGGACCGCTTCGAGAACGATGGCCAGAACTGCAGCCTTCAGGCCGAAGAAGAGCGCCTGGACGGCGCCGACGTTGCCGAAGATTGCGTAAATCCAGCTGAGCGCCATGATGGCGATCGCGCCTGGCAGCACGAACAAGATTCCGGCGACGAGACCACCTTTGGTCTTGTGCATAAGCCAGCCGATATAGATGGCCAATTGCTGCGCCTCCGGACCGGGCAGCAGGGTGCAGTAGTTGAGCGCATGCAGGAATCTGGTCTCGCCGATCCAGCGTTTTTCTTCCACGATGATCCTGTGCATCATGGCGATCTGGCCGGCCGGGCCGCCGAAACTGAGCATTGCCACGCGAGCCCACACGCGCATGGCGGCGGCGAACGAAATGCCATGGTCGTGGGTTTCGGCCGACTGCGGCTGGGTCGCGATGGGCTGCGCTAGATCGGCCATTGCTTGGGTCCTGACGGTCATCCGCGTTTCTTGCGGAAATACTGATAGAGGTTGTCGAAGACAGGAGCGCCCTGCGCGATCCGTTGCTCGTCGCTCTCGTTCGCCATGGCGATGCCGGCGATCAGGCTGGCAATGCCCGTCGCCTCCTCGCGGCCGAACTTCCCGTCCTTGAGGTCGATGTCATGGACGATTTCGGCGATGGCCTGCAGTGCCGGATCGTTCATTCCGGCCCGGGTAAGCAGCACCTCAAAGCTGCAGCGGTCGCCTTCATGGGTGATTTCGCCCTCGAACATGTCGAAGCGCAATTCCCCCTCGTTCGGCACGTATCCCTTGCCCGCCACGAAGCGAATGATCGCATCGGCATCGATGAAGCGACGGATCAGCCAGCTGCAGGCGATCCGGTCGACGTACACGTCCCGGCGCGTGACCCAAATCCGGCCCTTGAGCTCGCTCGGCTCGGCCGCCTTCTTCGGTTCCTTGGTCATGGCCTTGTCCTCTATAAACTGTGCCTCGAGTTCGGCGATCAGTCCCTCGCTGGCGAGACGACCGTTGGCGCCGAAGAAGTCGATCGTCACGACGTCCGCGAGCCGCTTGCGCAAGCGGCCGAGCTGCGGACGCGCTTCCGCATGTTTTTCCGCTGTCGCGTCGGTCTTGATTGCTGCGGCCAGAGCGCGCGCTTCCTCGACGATCTCTGCATAATCGGCGTCACGGGCGGCGTCGAAGAGCGCCCGGACCTGGGTGTCGGACAAACCATCGACGAGGCGCGCCTCGCACATCATCGCCTCGCCGCCGCCAGCGACGATCTCCTTGAGAAGCCATTCGAAATCCTCCTGCATCTCGGCATTGGCCGGCAGGGCGTAAACGGTGCTTTTGACTGCGACCGCGCCGATGCCTTGCAACCGTCGCCAGATCTTCACCCGGAAATAGGCGGGCTTGCTTGGCAGCTGATGGATCAGGAGCAGCCAGCGCTGCTCCTGAGGTTGCCCCTCACTCATAAGTGAACCGTATCACGAACAAGGCCAAATGCAACACTTGTATCATTTTACATTCAGGCATAGCGTTCGCCTCCTCACGGATGGGCCGTGCCGCAGAGTGGGGAAACCGATGCCACACCAGATCATGCCGCTGCCGTTCAAGCCACCCAGGCTCGTTGGCCTGTCTGAACGGCTGCTGGCAAGCCACTACGAAAACAACTACGGCGGTGCCGTTCGCCGCCTCAACGCTATCGAACAGCGGCTCGACGAACTCGATTGGAGCGCAGCGCCCGTCTTCGACATCAACGGGCTGAAGCGCGAGGAGCTGGTCGCCTCCAATTCAGCGATCCTGCACGAGATCTATTTCGACGGGCTCGGCGGCTCGGGCGATGCGGCTGGCGATCTCGCTATGGCGCTGGAGCGCGACTTCGGCAGCGTGGCTGCCTGGCGCACCAAGTTCATGGCTTGCGCGAAGGCGCAAGCCGGCGGTTCGGGATGGACCTTGCTGACCTGGTCGGAGCGCCGCGATCGGCTGACGATCCAATGGGCGGCGGACCACACCAACTGTCTTGCTGGCGGCGTGCCGATCCTCGCGCTCGACATGTACGAGCATGCCTATCACCTCGATTTTGGCGCCAAGGCCGGTGCCTATGTCGACGCTTTCATGAAGAACATCCATTGGGAGCGGGTTGCTGCCCGCCACCGGCGCGCAGTCGCTCGGCGCGACCCTTCAACAGGACCTGCAGCGGACGAAAAGATTCCAACCGTTGCACCAGAGGAACTGCGGGCCCGACTCGATCAAGGAGAGGATCTCATCGTGCTCGACGTCTGCCTGGCCGACGATCTGGCAAAGCGCAGCGATATGCTGCCGGGCGCCAAGCTCCGCGCCCCCGAAACCATCGCCGGTTGGGCCGATGGACTGCCGAAGGATAGACCAGTCATCGTCTATTGCGTCTACGGCTTCCAGGTCAGCGGCGACGCCGTCGCCGAACTGCGTCGCCGCGGCGTCGATGCAAGTGCGCTTTCAGGCGGGATCGCCGCCTGGCATGCGATCGGCGCGCCAACCGTCCCTCTGGTGATGAACGACGAAAGGATTGTGGCATGAAATGGGTTACCCGCGAACGTCCGGTCATTGACCGCATTGCCTGCCCTTGGCTGATTACGCGCTTCATCGACAAGCAACCTGAGTTTCTCTTTGTGCCGCCTGATCAGGTGATGCGTGTTGCCCAAGAGACAGGCGCGACGCCCTACGACGTGCCCGGCGTCGAATTCACCCATGTCGGCGACGGCTGCAGCTTCGATACCTTCGTTTCCAAACACGGTCTCGAGGGCGACCCGGCCATCGTGACCATTGCCGCGATCGTGCGCGGCGCCGACACGGATCGGCACGATCTCACGCCGCAGTCTGCAGGACTGCTCGCGATCTCCATGGGTTTACGGGACCTGACGCCTGACGACCATGAGGTGCTGAAGCACGGCTTCGTCATCTATGACGCGCTCTACGCATGGGCTTCGGGCCGCAGAGCGGAAACGCACAGTTGGCCACCGGCCACGAAGCCGGCGGTGGCCTGAGCGGAGAATGCGCAATGGTAGATCAATCGAATGAGGCAGCCGGAAGCAGTCGGCGAAGCAGCCGCGTCGTTCGGTGGATCGATCACCGATTGCCGGTTTTCACCTTCGTCAATCATGAACTGAACGACTATCCGACGCCAAGAAATCTGAACTATTTGTGGAATTTCGGCTCACTGGCCGGGTTCATGCTGGTCGTCATGATCTTCACCGGCATCGTACTCGCAATGCACTACACAGCGGATTCGACCCTCGCTTTCGGCTCTGTTGAGCACATCATGCGCGACCTAAATTACGGGTGGATGATCCGCTACATCCACCTGAACGGCGCATCGTTCTTCTTCATCGCGACCTATATCCATATTTTTCGCGGCCTCTACTACGGCTCGTACAAGGCACCGCGCGAGCTGTTGTGGATGCTGGGGATCGTCATCCTGCTGCTGATGATGGCGACCGCCTTCTTCGGCTATGTCCTGCCATGGAGCCAGATGGGGTTTTGGGGCGCTACGGTGATCACCAACCTGTTCTCCGCAATTCCGGTAGTTGGAGAGAGCATCGTCACGTGGCTTTGGGGCGGGTTCTCCGTCGACAATCCGACGCTGCAGCGCTTCTATGCCCTGCACTACCTCCTGCCATTCGTCATCGTCGGCGTCGTAATGCTGCATCTCGTCGCGTTGCATCGGCACGGTTCCAACAATCCGCTCGGCATCGACCGCAACGGGCCGGGAGATAGCATCCCCTTCCACCCCTACTACACGGTCAAAGACCTGCTCGGCTTGGCGGCTTTTCTGCTGGTATTCGCCTTCTTCGTCTTCTACCTGCCGAATTACCTGAATTCCACCGACGCCTTCATCCCGGCCAATCCACTGCGAACGCCCGCCGAGGTCGTGCCGCAATGGTACTTCCTGCCGTTCTACGCAATCTTGCGCTCGATCCCGAACAAACTTGCCGGCGTCATCGCCATGTTCTCGGCCGTGGCTGTCCTCTTCATTCTGCCCTGGCTGGATACATCGAAGGTCCGCAGTGCTCGCTTCCGGCCAATCTACAAATGGATCTTCTGGCTCCTGGTCATCGACGTCATCGTTTTGGGCTGGGTCGGGGCCAACAAGCCGGAGGGACTTTTCGTTCTCATCGGCCGCGTCGGCACGTTCTATTACTTCTTCCATTTCCTGGTCGTGATGCCGCTCCTCGGCATTTTCGAGCGACCGCTGCCGCTCCCGACCAGTATCGTCTCGGCAGTCCTGCCGAAGGGCGGCTCGCATCCTGCCGCAGCGCAGGTGCTGGCAGATACGCCGCAACCAATCCAGCCATCGAGTACCGCACCTGTCTCTAGTGGCACGGCGACGGCGAAACCAACCCAAATGCCGAAGCTCACGGCCGACTGATCAATTCGCAGTGAAGAAAAGAGGAATACCGCTATGACACTACCTACCCGCTTGGCAGTCCTCATTGCTGCCGCAACTCTCGTCACCCCCTCGTTCGCCGCCAATCCCGATTGGAGCCAAGTCGGAAAGGCGCTGGGAAAAGGAGGAACCACGCAGTCCGACGGCGTCTATAGAGTTGGCCTGCCACGAACCGACCTGAAAGTTTCGCTCGATGGCGTATCGCTGAAGCCAGGATTTGCCCTCGGCGGCTGGATAGCGTTCGAACCAATGGGGAATCAGGCAATGGTCATGGGTGACATCGTTCTGACGCAGGACGAGGTGAAGCCGGTCATGAAGAAGCTTCAAGAAGGTGGGATCGAGATCACTGCGTTGCACAACCATTTGCTGCGCGCGGAGCCAATGACACTCTACATGCACGTCTTCGGCCAGGGCGACCCGGCCACGCTCGCCACAGCGCTTCATGCCGGGTTGGCGCTGAGCAAGACACCGATGGAGAATGCCGCATCCGGTGCCGCACAGCCGCAGATCGAATTCGATGCGGCAGGGGTCGACCAAACCATTGGTTATACAGGTAAGGCCAATGGCGCGGTCTACCAGTTCACGATTCCGCGCGCTGAGCCGGTCGAGGAAAATGGAATGGAAGTGCCGGCGTCCATGGGCTCGGCAATAGCAATCAATTTCCAGTCGACTGGCGGCGCCAAGGCGGCGATCACCGGTGATTTCGTGCTGACGGCAAAGGAGGTCAATCCAGTCATCAAAGCCATGCAAGACAACGGCATCGAGATCACGGCGCTGCATAACCACATGCTCGATGAGCAGCCGCGGCTCTTCTTCATGCATTTCTGGGCGAATGACGACGCGCAGAAGCTTGCAAAAGGCTTGCGCGCTGCACTCGACAACGTCGCCGTCAAGAAGAGCTAGGTTGGTCCCTTGCGAGCGCTAAGGGCAGCTCTCTGGACTCGTTTCGTCGATCCGCTTAATCGGTGGGTTGGCCCACCTGCCACTCACCGTTCAGGCCTTGCCGATCGCTCGAGCCATCAGTTCGATGAGATCTGCCAGACAGCAACGCCGGCTAGAACAAAGCCTGCGATACCTTCGATGGCCCGCGATATGATATCAAACAGGCGTGGCCGGCTGTCGAAGAAATGCACCAGCCGCTCCCGAAACAGGATCGACAACACCGCCACGCAAGACAGCGTCAGCGCCACGCCGACCATCATGGTAATTGCAAACAGGATGCCGGCGAGCGGAACGCCTCTGGATATTGCGAAGGTCATCACGAAAAGTGTCAGCGGGCATGGGATCAAGCCGGCCATCACACCCACCGCCTCACCTTCATGCTTGTGGTGATGACCATGGCTCAGAGCGCGCCAGAGCATCCAGATGCCAATCAGGCCAAGCAACCCGCGGCTGATGTCTTCCAGTAGCGGCGCACGGCCGACACTGCCCAGGGCAATAGACACCAACGGTAGCGAGAGCGCCGCGATCAGAACCGCGATCGTCACATGCGTGAAGGAAAGCGTCAGTGATACCAGAAGCCCACGCCGGACACTGGCATCCGATCCGGCGAGATAAGTGGCCAGCACGGCTTTGCTATGGCCCGGCGTCAGCGCATGTGCCGCACCGAACAACACGCCCATCGGCAGAAAGGCCGTGAAGGCCAGCCAACCGCCGCCGGCCGAAAGCAGTTTGATCTGCTCGGCCAGCGCCAGGTAGATCGTGCGTTGGAACTCGACAAGCGTCTGGAACATGGCCATCGAACCGGCTCCGGATCAGCCGCACGTCAATTCGAGGCGCGTCGCGAAAATCTTGCCGAGATCGGTCCCGGTCGGATCACTGAAGAACGCGTCTGTCAGGCTCTTCTGGTTCTGCGCGATGGCCGTATCCGGATCTGGACGCACGACCGCGCGTGAGCAGCCTTCAGGCAGGCCAGCCACCACAATCTTGTCGTCGTCGGTAAAATCGATCGCCGTGTAGAAGGTCGGGTCGTAGACACCGATGCTGACTTTTCCAGCAAGGGCCAACGGATCCTTCGGTTGCGTTTCGAACTGGACGACGAGTTGATCGTTTTCATAGCTGACGCTGAATTTCGGCGGTGGCGCCATCGTCACGTCCTTGCCATTCAAGGTCACCATCTGAAAATAGTTGTACTCGGCCAGCGACGCATGGACGGTGAGAGCGACTTCATCGAGTTCCTTGGCATCAAGGACAAGGTCGGAATTCTTGTCGAATTCCATCAGCACGGTGCTGGAAAAGAGGTCGTCGAAACGCCAGGAGTGCCGAAGCGACTTGACCGTCCTGTCTGGACCGACGGTCAGGTCCAGCTTCGCTTCGGCAAACACATGCGGATGGGCGTTCGCCGCCGCCGCGGAAGCGAGCAACAGCGCCGCGCCTGATATCATGCCAGTCAGTCGCATTTTTCGCTCACATTTCGCTCGTCGATTCCGCATCAGGCAGGACACCTGCCATTGCAAGCAGGCCGAAATGGGACATTCAAACGCCAATTCTTCAGAACAGGGTCGCCATGCAACTAGCGCCTGAGCGTCATCACGACGCTTGGCCTTGCTGGTCCTTGTTCGTCGTCGCGCGAATATAGTTCAGGTTCTTGGTGCCGACGGCGCCGATATCGCTGACCTGGAATCCGCTCTCGGTCAACAGCAAGGCGACCGAATGCATATCGATATGACCATGCTTGTGAAGCCTGGGCAATCCGGACTTGCGCACCGGCCTGCCGAAATCGATGAGCAACAGCCGGCCTGCTGGCTTCAAGACGCGTGCCGCCTCGCGGATGAAGGCCGATCGAACGGGCTTCGACAGGTGATGCAGCATCAGCGTGCCGACGACGATGTCGAATTGCGCGTCCTTGAAGGGAAGCTCCTGCGCCGTCCCGTTGACGAAAGTCATATCGAGACCGGACCGCTCGGCCTTGGCGCGCGCCCTCTCGATCATTTCGGCCGACGCATCGACGCCGGTGACGCTGCCGTCCGAACCGACCAGCCGCTTCGCGGCAATGGCAAGGGTTCCTGTCCCGCAGGCGACATCGAGCACCGCTTCGCCGAGCTGGAGCTTTGCCGGGCGAAGCATGAGCTCGCGAAAGCGGCCCTCGCGCCCAAAGGTCAGAACGCGCGCAAGCAAGTCATAGGCCGCCGCCCGGTGCAGGACGATGCCGATGCCCTTGTCGCTCACGCTCTGCGCACCGTTGCCGACGAGCCCCCTGTGACGCAGGCTGCCCCACAGCGCCAATCCCGCGATCACCGCAAGGACGAGGCCGTGGAATGCCGCCGTCCAGGCCCCAGCCTGAACATAGCCCATGCCCAATTTGGCGAGGACGAGGAAGCCGGCGATCAGCGACAGCTTGGCAAGCAGGGCCAACGCTATCACCCTCTTGCGCGAATGCGGTCCGTTGCCGGCGGGATGATCAGATGAGTGCATGTCTGGCGACCTTCTGCTTCATTGCGGCGTGCCCAAACCCGATTTGAGCTCCTGGACTTGGCGTATCATAATGGACACGATGTCTGGAAATGCTGTTGTCGGACATCGGACCGCCGAATGTCCGAAACTGGGCACCGCAGAGGGCCATGGCCATGAAAATCGAACGTGCGGGCGAGCGGAACACGATCGATCGACGCGTCGCGCGGACGCGCGGCCTGCTGCAGGACGCGCTCATCGCCCTGATCCCGGAGCGGGGATATGCTGCCATCACCGTCGATGACATCTCCCAGAGGGCCAATGTAGGCAGGTCGACTTTCTATACCCACTATGCCGACAAGGATGCTTTGCGCAGCGCGACCATCGAGGCGCATCTGCGGTCGATAGGCCGCAGGCGCGAGGCGGCAAGTCAAGAAACAGGTAGCCGCCTGTTCGAGTTCAGCCTGCCCATGTTCGAGCACGCTCATGCATTCCGACCGCTTCACCACGCATTGCTTGCAAGCAGCGGCGATACGATCCACGACGAATTGCGTGAGCGTATCCGGCGAGCCGTCCGGGAAGAACTCGTCGAGAAACGGATCGGCGGTCACGGCATGCCTGCCGAATTCGCCATTCAGTTCATCGCCGGCGCATTTCTTGCGGTCCTCGCCTGGTGGGTCGCCACCGACATGAACCTTTCACCAGCGCAGGCAGACGACCTGTTCCAGAGGATGGCGGGAAGTGGCATCGGCGCCTGACTAGTCGTCGGCGATCGAGCTTGCAATAATCGTGTTCGATCTCCCCGTGTCGACCGGCGATGTCAAATGGACAAGCTGTTTTCGATTGCCCGCAATCAATATATAAAGTTTGGAGACCTGATCTCCATTCCGGTCCTCGCTGATTTTTTCGGCGTCCGTCCGGGCGAAGAAGCGTTGCTCGAATGTCGCGCGGTCGACGCCGAACAGTCTGATGGAACAGGTCTGCACGGCCTTTCCGTTCAAGGTGGCTTTGGTCACCGCGATTATGGTTCCGGCAGGTAGATCGTTGCCAGTCACCGCCCACCCCTGAAAGGCATCGACGTCATCGACTGGAGCAAGCGCTGCGTCACCGGATAGCGGTGTCCACCCACGCGCCTTCGCCACAGCGGCGGTTCGCTCGAAGTCGGGGCCATGGGCAAGACAGGTTTCGTGAAAAGCTTCTAGCCCCAGATCGACATTGTCGGCATACACCGGCGCCGATATCAAGCAGACGCCTGCGAACGCAAAAGCGAAGAGAGGTTTCGACATATCCGTTACACCTCGCGCTGAAAGAGCGAGCACCGGTACGATTAAGATGGAGCCATTGGCACGCTGGTCAAGCGATCGCCAGGGCATCGACCTGCAGAATGAAGCGGGGCACGTTGCTTCACGTTGGCTCGGGCATGCCGCGGGCTGCTACGGACCCTCTCGTCGTTCCTCTGGCGCAAGCGGAAGGATGTCGTGGACAATCTTCAAGGCGCCAGCGATCAGCAGCGGCCATCAATCTCGAAGTCGGCGACAACGAGTTCGTCTAACTGGTGGGCGCATCGGGCTGCGGCAAGAGCACGCTGCTGTCAATCATCGCCGGGCTGCGGGACTACGATGAGGGCGAAATGCTGGTCGATGGCAGTCCGATCAATGGGCCGGGCCGCGACTGTGGCGTCGTCTTCCAGTCCTAGACCTTGCTGCCATGGCTGACCGCGCTGCAAAATGTCGAAGTCGCGCTGCGCGAGACCGGACATGATGCAAAGGACATCACCGAGGTGGCGCATAAACACCTCGACCTGATCAAGCTTAAGGTGCGGCTCGATATCCGAAGCCCAGCAATCATAGTCCCCATCCAAGAACCTCCTCAGATGCGTTAGATGATAATCTTGCAGTGCCTGCTCCTGCAAGCGCCTTTCAGTTATCGAGCCTCAATCTGCGATAGGAACAACTTTGCCCGTTCGTGGCGCGGGTGGTCGAAGAATTCGGCCGGCGTATTCTGCTCGACGATCTGGCCCTGATCCATGAAGATCACGCGGTTGGCGACCTTGCGCGCAAAGCCCATCTCGTGGGTGACGCACAGCATGGTCATGCCTTCCTCAGCCAGGCCAACCATCGTCTCCAGCACCTCCTTGATCATTTCGGGATCGAGTGCCGAAGTCGGCTCATCGAACAGCATGATGCGCGGGTTCATGCACAGCGAGCGGGCGATCGCCACGCGCTGCTGCTGCCCGCCGGAAAGCTGACCCGGATATTTGTTGGCCTGTTCCGGGATTTTGACGCGCTTGAGAAAATGCATGGCGATTTCCTCGGCCTGTTTCTTCGGCGTCTTGCGCACCCAGATCGGCGCTAGCGTGCAGTTCTCCAGGATCGTCAGATGCGGGAACAGCGCGTATCTGCAGGAAGGTGAAGCCGGAGGCTGCGGCCTCGGCGGCCTTCGCTTCACCGAGCAGGCTGAGCGATGTCGGGACACCGCCCGAAAGGGTCCAGAGCACACCGGTGCCCGCCCCGATCATGCACTCCCTGGTGCTGTGCTTCTCGATCGGCCTTGCGATCACTCTCGTCACGGTCGGGGCCGCCGCTGCCCTGAGCGTCCGGCACGCGACCAGGCGTTGGTCGTGGTTCTCGACCATCGCGCGCTGGGCGCCCTATTTCTCATCGCCGTCGGCCTCTATGTCGGATACCATGGCTGGACAGGACTATCCGCCGCGGGGGCCTGATGCGCTCACGCTTCAAGCCAAAACCGCAATCCGAGATAGCGAGCCAATGGAATCCGAGATAGCAGGCACCGAAAGCGTTGAGCCGGCGCCTAAGGCGGTTCCATCGGGTTGGCGATCGCTGATGACGCGCGAACGTTGGACCGAAGTCGCGCGCATTATATTTACCGGCCTGATGGCCTTTCTGTACTGGCAACAGCTGATTCCCATTCAAGCCTTGTGGGTGGCCGTTGCCATCGGCTTGTATCCGCTCGTCAAGACCGGCGTCGTTGACCTCGCAAAAGAGCACAAGATCGGTACCGAAATATTCGTCACCATCGCCACGGTGGTGGCTCTGATCGGAGGCGAGACCGTCGCCGGCGCGGTCCTCATGGTGATCATTCTGATCGCGGAGTTCATCGCCGATCTGAATATGGATCGTGCGCGAGCCTCAATCAAAGACTTGATCGGCTCGGTGCCCCAAGTGGCGCTTGTGCGGGACGCAGGTGGCGAACGCAAGGTCCCGATCGAGAATCTGCGCGCAGGCAACGTTGTCTTGGTGCGGGCCGGCGAGAAGATCCCGGTCGATGGCACCGTCGTCGGTGGAGCGGCTTCGGTCAACGAAGCATCGATCACAGGAGAAAGCATTCCGAAGGACAAGAGCGATGGCGCCGATGTCTTTGCCGGAACCATCGTCGAATCCGGAGCCCTCGACATCGAGACCGAGAAGGTTGGTGCCGACACCACCTTTGCCCGCATTATCAGTCTGGTCGAGAATGCCGAAGCAGAACAGGCACCCGTCCAGAAACTGGCGGATAAGGTCGCGTCATGGCTGATCCCGGTCGTGCTGATCTTCCTCGTCGCGGTTTATCTTTATACACGCGACATTCGGATGATCGTCACTCTGCTGATTTTCACATCGCCTGCCGAACTCGGATTGGCGACCCCTCTGGTGATTATCGCAGCCATTGCGCGAGCCGCACGCAGTGGAATTCTGGTCAAGGGCGGCGTCTATCTGGAGTCTTTGGCCAAGGTCGACGTCCTGGTGTTCGACAAGACAGGCACCCTGACGGCAAACAAGCCCGAGGTTGTCGGCGTGGAGATGCAGGACGGCACGCTTTCGGAAGCTGATCTGATCGGCCTTGCCGCCGCCGCCGATCGGCGCTCGGCTCACCCCTTGGCGAAGGCGGTCGTCAATTATGCCGCCCGGATGAAAATCGATGTCCCGGAACCGGAGCAGTACGAGCAGTTGCAGGCGCGCGGTGTGAAGGCGACGGTCTCCGGACGCACCGTGCTGCTCGGGAATGCATCGTTGCTGCGCGAGGCCGGCGTGCCGCTTTCTGATGCGATCGAAAAGGGCGGACAGACGCCGGTTCACGTCGCGGTCGATGGGAAATTCGCGGGCGTGATTTTTATTGCCGACACATTGCGACCAGGTGCGCGCGAAGCGCTGGCAAAGCTCCGTGCAACCGGGATCAAGCGCATGGTGATGGTGACGGGTGACAATGAGGCCACAGCGCGGACCATCGCCAAGGAGCTCGGCGTGGATGAAGTGCGTGCCAATCTGATGCCGCAGGACAAGGTCGCCGCCATCGCCGAACTGCAAAAGCAGGGCCATCGCGTGGCGATGGTCGGCGACGGTATCAACGACGCGCCGGCGCTGGCACGCGCCGATGTCGGCATTGCGATGGGGGGCGGCGGCACGCAGGCAGCGCTGGAAGCCGCCGACATCGCATTGATGAAGGATGATCTGGCAAGAATTGTCAGCGCCCGCGCGATTGCGCGACGCGCTTACCGGACAATTCAGGAAAATATCTTCGTCGGTGTCGGTGTTGTGCACGTTTTAGGCATTACCGCAGCGCTGATGGGCTGGATCGGCCCTATCCAGGCAGCGATTTTGCACTTGGGGCCAGATGTCCTGGTGTTCCTGAATTCGGCAAAACTGCTGCGCGTTCGAATCCAAGATGTTTAGCGCATCTCTTTGGAGCCTAAGGCGCTTGCAGTTCTTTGGACGACAAATGCGTCCAATTCGCATGGCCCACGAAACCCGGCAACCGCAACCAGAGCACGCTTACTGCTGGGGCGCTGGTGGCGGTGTGCCGCCAAACCACCCAGCCGCATACCCGATCACAAGCAATATCACGATCACGGCTGCCACACCGTACCAGCCGCCTGTCCATGCAATTCATCGTTACACTAAATATCGCGCTGCGCTTGGCAAGCCAGCGATTTCTTCATCCTTTGGTCGTCGGTTTCGTGACGAGCGACCCATCTGATCCCCTGATGACGGAGTAGGCCAAGTAGGGATTCCTAAGAAGCGCGTAGGCCTGTCTGCGGTGCCATAGCAGCCTCGAGTGCAAATGCCTGTCGGCTGCGCTCGTGTTTCTAGAACTGATAATCAGGATCTGGCCTGCAACTGCGTGCTCTCAAAGCCGCCGGCTGCAAGCGGATCGCGGAGGAGCGAGCATCTGGAGGGGACCGACCCGAGTTCCAACGGCTTCTTGGCGAGCTAGACGAAGGCGACATCGTGGTTGTCTGGAAACTCGACCGACTGACGCGTTCACTCAAGGACATGCTCCTTATCCTCGAGAAGATCGAAGGCCGCCGGCGCCAGGCCACTCTGTGCGCAGGCGGATAGAGGGTGAGTGTCGATCGCAAATTGCAGAAACGTTGCCAGCGGATAATTGCGCGGTCCGCGCGTCACGCGTACGGATCCATCAGCGCCAGCGTGCTTACATCCAGAAGCACACCAAACCCGACGATCTGCTCCAGCGCAACGTTGCGAGACAATGTGCGCAAGCTTTTGGCCGGTTCGGACTTTATGCGGCTGACCAGGGCATATCGATTGTAGACCGCCAAACCGACCATCGCGACGAATAGGCTGATCTTGAACAGGAGAACTCGACCGTAGCTGTTGCGCGGATCGGGGAACGAGCCAAGCACTAGCCAAGTGTTCATGGCGCCCGTCAAAAAAATGAGCGCAACCGCCACCATACCAAAGCGGGAGAAGCGCCACAGGACAGTTTCCACGCCTGCGACTTTGGATGGATGCCGCTCTGCTGCCGCGGTAAGCAGGCCGAGGGGCAGGAGGCCACCTATCCACGCCCCAGCGCTTGCAACATGGAGAGCTTGATTCAGTGAGCCTAGAAGGCCCAACGCCGCCGCGTGGCCCTGCCAACCCTCGCAGGTCAGTAGCAAGAAAGCCGGCCCGACGATCAATTCGGGCCGCCCCGAGAAACTGATCACCAGGAGCAGGAGAACGAGCGAAAGGCGAACAAACCAAACAGTTCCGAAGTCGCTTTCCATGAGAACGCCGCGCAAGGTGTCAACCATACTCTCGCGTCCGGAGAGCCCGGCCGTAAAACACAGCAGCCAAATTGCCGCGAAGATTGCGGCCGCAAGTGCGAGGGCAGAATTGAGGTTACGGGGTAGAGGCGCAAGCGCGGGAGCCGCGGTTCTGTCTAGCGCATAGAAAGGGAAGAGTGCCGACCCGAATAGAATCATCACTGAGAGGAAGTAGACCCACCGGGCGAAGGCCAGAGTGCCATCAACGTCCATTTCTACGGTCTGACTTCAAATTTGAAATTGCCCTTCACCTTGTGCCCGTCTGCTGACAGCACGTGCCAATCAACTTGATAAACACCCGGCGCAAGGGACCTTGATACAGCTGCCACCATGTCCTTATCCTGCACCGCGATCTCCGTGGTGATCTTCGCACCATCCGGCCCCGACAGATCGATGCCCGAGAATCGAGCCTCAATGGGTTCGCTAAAGCGCAGTCGAATCTCAGTGGGCGGAGCGGCAATGGTGCTATTGATCTCTGGAGTAGCCTGGACCAATCGAGCATGCGCAAGCGCCTGGCCGGATAATGGCACGCTCCACAGCGCAAGTGTGGCGATCAGTCGGATAGTCCGGTTCAACGCGAACTCCTCCCGCGACGGACGGTCATCAAAGACAATGCACTTTCTGACGAGTATACGAATTTGTTGGTGTTGCAGGGCCGCCACTGTTCGAGCTGTTACGAAACTTTCCATTTGCCGGAAAAGTGATGGGAGATCAGGCCAACACGCTACCGACCGCCGAGACTCTCGATTGAAGGTCACGGACGCCGCAAGCGTTTGTAATTATCAGGACAAGCGCGGGCGAAACAAGCGTTGGCGCCCGCGTGACTCCATTTCAGCTACTTAACCGGGATCATGAGATGTGCGTATGGAGTGCCCGGCCACATCACATAGGGCTTGGATGTGTCAGGCTTTGGGTCCGTCGGATAGCCCTGCATCATGTCCATGGCGTTGACGATCATCACATGCGGGCCGGTTTCTATCCAATTGTTGCCTTCCTCGGGCTTCGTCGCATAGGGATCGGTGTTGCTGCCATCGGTACCGCCGGACAGCATGTACATGAAGCCGACCTTGCCCTTGGGCGGTTCTTTCTTTTCCATCCATGCCATCGCCCATTCCATCGAGTTGGCATCGCCGCACATTGGGTCCGGGCCGGGCGTGGACGGGCTGTCCGGCATGCACCAGAAGCCGTTTTTGCCCTCGCGCAGGGTGCGCATGGCGCCCTTGTCATCCGCGGCGTAGACCGCAGCGCCGCTTGCCACGGCAGGGGGTGCAGCAGATTCGGCGCTCTTGATCATCGCAGCGTCGTCGGCGGCTGCGCCTTGCATCGTAACCAAACTGCCTGCCGCCAAAAGGGCAGCGACCGTCAGAAGCCGTTTCATGGCCGTTCTCCGGTTTGAGTTGATCTTGTGCATGATGTCGGACGCACGGCTTTCCAGAGCCGTTTGTCGGTGATCAAACACTAGCAGATTACATGCCTCCGGACAATTTATGTTTTAGCGGTGCCTAATGTCTTTGCAGGGGCGTTATGGTCGGTCCCGTCCGTCCAGGCTCAGGGTGACGTCTCGCTTAGGCGCATTCAGAAAGCGATGGCTTGCATCTTTTGATCATGCAGCCGAGACGCGTTTCGCGAAGAGGTCTCCGGCGAACCAGCACGCCGCCTTGTACATTGAGCTTACTTCTTGCGACACGGGCTCAGCCTCCGCACAAGCTTCCACTGAAAGGGGACACCGCGTCCTGAAGAAACAGCCGGAGGGCGGATTCGTCGGACTTGGGATTTCGCCTGTGATCAAGGGAGGGTTGCGCCGACGTTCGGTGGCAGGATCAGCATCGGGGACAGACGCGAGAAGTAGTTGGGTATAAGGATATCGGATTCCGGTAGACCTCTTCCGAGCTACCGCTTTCCACCACCTTGCCGAGGTACATCACGTAGACGTGGCTCGCTGCCTGCCGGACAAGCGCGATGAAGAGGCAGGACACGCCGAGCTTCCCTCTGAGGTTGAGGAATAGGTTCATGACCTGCGCCCGTATCGACAAGTCTAGCGCGCTGACCGGTTCGTCGCAGATCAAAGCCCGCGGCTCTACAGCCAGCGAGCGCGCTATCGCGATGCGTTGCCTCTGGCCGCCTGAGAGCTCAGGGGTGAATCTGCCCCGGACCGTTGTCGCCAGACCGACCTGGGGAGTTCAGTGATCCTCGCCTCGCGTTCCGTCTGCGAACGCAAGCCTGCAATGATGAGGGCTTCGTTAATGGCTTCGCCCACAGTCTGGCGATCATTCAGGGACGCATAGGGGTCCTGGAACCCGTACTGAACTGCCCGACGCGCTTCCCGCAGACGGCGACCACTCAAGGAGCCGAGGTCGACGCCATCAAAAACGACAGGTCCGGATTGGGGTTTTTCCAAGCCGACGATCGAACGACCGAGCGTGGACTTGCCGCAGCCAGACTCCCCACCAAGCCGACGATCTCGCCTTGATTGAGGTGGATTGAGACGTCGTTTACCGCTTTGATCGTCTGGCCGCGCTTGGCGGTTGGAAAGCTGGTGAAGCACACTGGTCAAGTGGACGTGTGCGTGCTCCGGAGATCTGCCTCGCGCGAAGTACTTTACCTCGATAAATTCGTCAGGTGCCCGGCCTTAAGCCCAACGTTGCAGCCCGTTCACCGAGCCGTGGCGCTGCCCTAACAAACTCGAACCCGGATGACTGCCGGCGTTGCCTGCTCAGGAGGTATTTGCGGGAAAACTTTCCGCCTGGTGAAGCTTGCATGCGAACCGCTGTCCTGCATATTCTGTGTCAGACTGGAGGTGGGATATGCGCGCACCAGTTATTGTGGCTTTGGGATTGTCGGCATTGGTTGCCGCGAGTCCGGCCAAGGCTCACACGGACGGTCTAATCTATCGCGCGGACGTGGTGGCCTCGAAGTGCAATGACCCATCCGCTGAGTTTTGCGTCGGATTCCTGGCAGCGGTTTGGTCCCAACTCTACGCCACGGAGACCCATTGCGAACTGCCAGCGGTTAGCATGCGCGATTTGCCGGACATTTACCGCGTCTTTTTGTTGAAAAATCCCGACTTAAACGACGTTCCGGCTTCAATCGCGGTAACAAAATCGTTTGAGGCCCATACTGGGTGTCCAGGCTGGCGTCCGCGTTCAGATGGAGAATAGCTGGAGGCCAAAAAGGGCTCGAACTGGCCGAACGTGTGGCAGATCCAGCAGGGCTCGGATGGTCAGCCCGCGATTGGCCCGTAATGTTGCTACGCCTGAAACCGCCATTGCTGCTGTTTGTACCGAGTCGGCAGTCGCTTTAATGTTGAGATTGGACCTTTTGGACCCTTCATGGCTCGATAGGTCAGCTTCTTTAAATGACCGGGCGGCGGCCGCTATCAGCCAGGTGACAAGAGGCAACGCCGCCATGCGGCACGGATCGCAGCATCGGTTCCTCGACCCGGCAGACATCGATCGCCACCGGACAGCGCGTGTTGAACCGGCACCCCGGAGGTGGCGCGCTCGGACTTGGCGGATCGCCGGCGAGGATGATCCGGCGGCGCCCGGCTTCGATGCGAGGATCGGGAGAAGGAACAGCCGACAGCAGCGCCTGACTGTAAGGATGGGCCGGCTCACGAAACAGCGGCCGGGTCACGCCGGCTTCCGAAATGCGGCCGAGATACATCACCGTTACGTCCGAGCAGACCTCGCGCACGATAGCCAGATCGTGCGCGACAATGACAATGGTCAGACCAAGCTGCTTCTGCAGCGACGTGAACAGGTTGACGATCTGCGCCCGGATCGAAACGTCGAGCGCGCTGAGCGGTTCGTCGCATACCAGTATGGATGGTTTGAGGGCGAGTGCGCGCGCAATCGAAACGCGCTGGCGCTGGCCGCCGGAGAGCGACCTTGGCAAACGGTCGAGCACCGTCGCAGGCAGCGCAACCAGGTCCAGAAGCTCGGCGATGCGGCGGCGGCGCTCGACTGATGAGCCGAGGCGATGGATCTGCAGCGGCTCCTCCAGCGTCTGGTAGACGCTCTGGCGGCGGCTCATCGACCCCAACGGGTCCTGGAAGACGAACTGGACTTCGCGGCTGAACGACTTCCTGTCCGATTTCAGCCATTCGGCGCGATCCCTTCCCCCAATCAGGACGGTGCCTTCGCTCTCCTTCTGCAAACCGACGATGGTGCGCGCCAGCGTGGTCTTGCCGCAGCCGGACTCGCCGACGATGCCGTGGAACGCGCCGCGCGCGACCGTCAGGTCTATGCCGTCGACCGCCCGCACCGCGCCGGTGCCCGAACGGTTGGCGAAATGCACCTTCAATCCCCTGACCTCGATCGCCGCGGCATCAGACATGGACGGCGATCCCCTCTCGTTTCAGCACGACCGGGCAAGCCACGCGGTGCGGGCTTGTCGACGCGGATATCGTCTGCAGCGGCGGCCGGTGCTGCCGGCAGCCGGCTTCGGCCAGTTCGCAGCGCTCGGCAAACCGGCAACCCGGTTCCAGCCGGATCTGGTTTGGTGGCAGGCCGGGTATCTCGCGGGTCGCCGCGCGCTCGTCGGCGCGAAAATCCGGCACCGATGCGAGCAGTCCGCGCGTATAGGGATGGACCGGCCGGGTCAGCACATCCATCGCCGTCCCTTCCTCCGCCACCTGTCCGGCGTAAAGGACGATGACGCGGTCGGCGACGGAAGCGACCACGCCGATATCGTGCGTGATCAGCACGACGGCGATGCCGTCCTCGCGCTGGATCTGGCGGATGAGCTCCAGGATTTGCGCCTGGACGGTGGCGTCCAGCGCTGTTGTCGGCTCGTCTGCGATCAGCACGCGCGGCCGGGCCGCCAGCGCCAGCGCGATCATCGCACGCTGCAGCATGCCGCCCGACATTTCATGGGGGTAGCGATGATAGCGGTCTTCGGGATCAGGAATGCCCGAGCGCGCCAACAGCGACACCGCTTCCTTGCGGGCAGCCTCGTGCGACAGGCCGGCGAAGCGGCGTGCTTGGCGTGCCAGTTGCGGCCCAATTTTCAGCATCGGATTGAGCGCGCTCATCGGATCCTGGAAAATCACGCCGAAATAGCGTCCGCGCAGATCCGACAATTGCCGGGAGCCGATGCTGAGCAGCTCGCTTCCGTCGGCTTGCGCCGACCCCTTCATATCCACCGTCACGCCCTCGGGCAGCAGACCGAGCGGCCCAAGTGTCATGACGGTCTTTCCCGAACCGCTTTCGCCGACGACCGCGACCGTTTCTCCAGGACGGACGTTGAACGACACCCCGTCCACCGCCCGCACCGAGACGGTCGTGGCGTAGAGATCGATGACCAAATTTTCGATCGCATAGAGCGGGTGATTGTCACTCATGCTGAAGTCGTCCCGGTTTCGACGGCGTTGCGTTCCGTCTCTTCACGGGCGCGCGCCAGCTTTCTTTTACGCAGCGTTCTGCCGCGAACTGGCCGTGGCACCTTTTGCAGCGCGAAGGCTTCGCCAAGCAGATTGAAGCTGACCACGACAAGTGTCAGTGCGAGGCCGGGCAGCACGACAAGGCGTGGAACCTCCTCGATGTAGCTCATGCCGTCGACGAGCATCTGACCCCACTCCGGCGTTGGCGGCGCGACGCCAAGTCCAAGAAAGCTGAGCGTAGCGATGGCCAGCACAAGGGCGCCCGCGTCGGCGCTTGCGTAGACGACGACCAGGGCAAGCACATGCGGCAGGATATGGCGGACAAAGATCCAGAGATGGCCAGCGCCCATGACCCTGGCCGCCTCGATATAGGGCTGTTGCAGCTCGGCGGTGACGACGGCGCGGCTCATGCGGGCATAGTTCGCCCACCACGCCAGGGTGAGCGCTGTGATCATCGACCAATAGCCCGTGCCCAGAATGCCGATCAGCGCCAGCGCGATCACCAGGCTCGGAAGCGCCAGCGCAATATCGATGAGGCTGATCAGGACGAGCTCGACACGGCCGCCAACATAGCCAGCGAAGGAGCCGATCGTCACGCCGATCGCCAGAGCGGCGACGAGCACGATGACCATCGCTACCAAGGAGATGCGCGCGCCACCGACGATGCGGCTCAAGACGTCACGGCCGAGATAGTCGGTGCCCAGCCAGTGGCTCCCGCTCACGCCCTCCAATGTCGCAGAATAGTCCTGCGTGCTGGGGTCATATGGCATGATTACCGGCGCGAAGATGCCGACCAGCACAAAGCCGATGACGGGAAGCAGCACCAGCCACGGCCAGTCCTTGATGTCCCTGATCGCGGAAATGTTCATCGCCTCATGCTCCCCGCGCCCGGCGCATTCGCGGATCCGCGACGATGCAAATCATGTCGACGATGAAATTGACCATGACGAAGAAGACGACGAAGAGCAGCAGCACGGACTGCATGCCGATGAAGTCGCGGAAGCGTATCGCCTCGATGAAAAAGGCACCGACGCCGCGCAATGCAAATACCGTCTCGACCACGATCGATCCGATGATCATCAGCGTGAATTGCGCCCCGAATGTCGTCAGGAACGGAATGGCGATGTTGGGCAGCGCCTCGCGCAGCAGCACCTGCGTTCTGGTATAGCCTTTTGCGAAGCCAGTGGTCGCAAACGGCCGCGACATCGCTTCTTGGAGATTGACCCGAACGACACGGCTGAGAACGGAGGCCGGGAACAGCGCGATCGTCACCCATGGCAGAAGCCATGAGGTGAAGCCGCTGGTGCCGAAGGTGGGCACCCAGCCGAGCATCACCGAAAACACGATCACCAGCAGCGCCGCCACGAAGAAGTTCGGGGTCGATGCGCCGATCAGCGAAAATGCGTGCAGGAATCTGTCCATGAAGCCGCCATTGCTGACGGCCCCGGCAATGCCAAGCGCGATCGAGAAAATGAAGGCGAGAACGCCGCCGCCGGCAAGCAGAGCCGCCGTCATCGGGATGCGGGCGGCAAACTCCGACGAGATCGGCTTTCCCGTTCGCAGCGATATGCCGAAATCGCCGGCCAGCGCGCTGGCCAGCCAGCGTCCATAGCGGATCGGCAGCGGGTCATGAAGGCCAAGCTCGTTGCCGATCTTGGTTATCATTTCGGCGTCCGCGCCGGGACCCGCCGCACGCTCGGCAATCAGCGCCGCAACATTGCCCGGAGCCGCCGCAACCAGGGCGAATGTCAGCGCGGATGCCGCCAGGATCAAAAGGCAGGCAAGCAGCATCCGTCGCAGGATCGTGCTTTTCATCGTCAGGCCTCGCTTGGGCTCGAACTCTTCAGGCCTTCAGCGTTATCGCCTTGAACGGCAGATCATAGTCGGTCGCCGGGAGCGAGAAATTCTCCGCGCGCGGATTGTGGGCCCACAGTCGCTGGCTGACGACGAGCGGACAGATGGCGGTGTTGTCGTAGAGCCAGTCGTAGAGGGCCTGCATCTTCAAGTCGCGTTCGGCGCCGCTCGCCTCGAGCGCCGCCTTGACTACGCCGTCGAGCGCGTCGGAGACATAGATTTTGCCGTCAGGACCGCTGTCGGCGGTCGAGACGAAAGCATTGCCAAGGGTTCCGTGAGGGTCATAGGGAGCGCCATAGGTGGTGAAGAAAGCGAGATCATAGTCGAAGGCCGGACGCCGTTCATGCATGGTGGCGTTATCGACAGAAGAGACCTGGACCTGGAAACCGACCTCGGACAACTGGCCCTGGATCATCTCGGCGATGCGCCGCGATCCCGGCAGGGATTCTTCGGAAACCAGAAAGTCGATGGTCAGAGGAGAGCCAGCCTTGGTCCAAGCACCGGCGCTGTCGACCCAGCCGCCATCGGCGAGTATCTTCTTGGCCGCCGCCACGTCGCGCACCGGCACGTCATGCCGCTTGCCCGACGAAGGCACGTTCGCCGGGAACAGATCGGCGGCCGGGTCGGCAAAGCCTTCGAATAGGACCTTGGCGATCGCCGTCCGGTCGACCGATGCATAGACGGCGTCACGGACGGCCTTGTCGGCAATGATCTTCGACTTCGGCGAATAGCCGAGCAGCATCGTCGCGGTGCCCGGCTCAGCTACGACCTTCATGCCGTCGCTTTCCAGCGCGCGAGCGCGGCGCGGCGACAGCGTCGCCACCCAGTCGCCGCCGATGACATCGAGGTCGCCTGAGCGGAGGCCGTTGGCGCGAGCGAGTTCATCGGGAACCACCTTCAATTCCATGCGGCTGAAAAGCGGCTTCTCGCCCCAGTATTTGTCGTTGCGAACGAGGCTGGTGCCGCTCGAATCGTATTTTTCGACGATCCATGGACCGGTTCCGATCGGCGCAGTCTGCTTGCCATCCTTGTCGACTGCCTTGGGCGACA
Organism: Mesorhizobium sp. M0166; assembly: GCF_040322255.1. Lineage (NCBI taxonomy): Bacteria > Pseudomonadati > Pseudomonadota > Alphaproteobacteria > Hyphomicrobiales > Phyllobacteriaceae > Mesorhizobium > Mesorhizobium sp. M0166. The sequence continues at coordinate 95,815 of NZ_JAMYTD010000007.1, forward strand.
GGAAACGGACAGGCCGCACGATTGTGAGTTCGAGGAGTGCCGCCGGCACCGGCCGCTTCAGCTTGACCGTCAGCTTGTTTGGTCCGTCCGTGACGATGCTGTCGAACGCGTCGGAGATGCCGATCCAGGAGAAGTCGCTCACCCCCATCCAGCGCTTGAGGTTCCATTCGGCTGCGGTGGAATCGAAGGGCGTGCCGTCGCTGAAGGTCACGCCTTCACGCAGATCGAAGGCGATCGAAAGCTGATCGTCGGCGGCTGTCCATTTGGTGGCAAGTCCCGGCTCAAGCGCACCGTTCTGGCCGTAGTGGATCAGCGCATCGAAGACGATGGTGTAGGTGCTCAGCGTTGAAACATTCTGCAGCAGGTCTAGATCGCCGGTCTCCGCAGCGATGGCAATCTTCAGCGTTTCATGCGTTTCGGAAAAGGCGCTGCGCGGAAGGGCGGCGACGAAGGCGAGGCCAGCGGTGGAAGCGAGAAAATTGCGGCGGTCGAGAGTGATCATGTAGTTCCCCTTTTGATTGATTGGTGACGATTGTATACATGCATTTCCATTTGTATAGACATATCTGAGCAATCCAGTTTGGCGTGCAATGCTGCGTTTGGCATAGGAAAGTGCCGTCGCACGTACTGTCGCGGTGCCGGCAAACGGGTCTCGACCAGTACTAAATCCAGTTCAGTGTCATCGCCGCCAGCGCTAGATAGCGGCCGACCTTCGCAATCGTAACAATCGCAAGGAAGCTCCAGAACGGCTCCCGCAGCGCTCCCGCCACAAGCGTCAGCGGATCGCCGATGAGAGGCAACCAGCTCAACAGCAGCGACCATCGTCCATAGCGCTGATACCATCGCGTCGCGCGCGTCAGCGCGGAGGGCTTCACCGGGAACCATTTGCGGTCGCGAAAGCGATCGACGCCCCGGCCGAGCCACCAGTTCACGATCGAGCCGAGCACATTGCCGGCGCTTGCGGAGGCGATGAGCGGAGTCGGGGCATAGCTTTCTGTCAGAAGCAGTCCCGCAAGGGCTGCTTCTGATTGCATCGGCAGGATGGTCGCCGCCGCGAACGCGGTCAGAAATAGACCGCCATAGATGGCGAGCTCGCCAAGCATGTTGAGTTCTCAGCTTGTCTTGGGCCATTTCCGGTGCCGATCATCGACGACGTAGCCATGCGAATGCTCATACCCCGCTTCCGACCATACTGCGTCGCCGATGTGCCGGTCGTCCTCAGGCAGATCGACATGCGTATGCACAAGCACGTCGGGATCATGTTTCGGCCAGAGCCAGACTGCGGCAAGCAGGGCAGCGGCGCCAATGATGCCGAGCAGAATGAATGTGAAAGGCAATCCCATCGCCGCACCGACGCGGCCGGCAATGGGATACGTGATCAACCAGCAGGCATGCGAAAGCGCGAATTGGGCAGCAAACAGAGCGGGCCGGTCGACGGCATCGGCGGAACGCCTGATCAATCGGCCCGAGGGCGTCTGCGCCAGCGAATAGCCGAGCCCGAGCACGAACCAGAGCGCCAGCAGCAGATAGTAGCTGCCGACGAGAGGTCCCACCAGCACGCCCACGACCAGGATCGCGGCGCCCGAGAGCATCGCAACCCGGTCCGGGATGTTCTCCAGCAGCCGCGGCAGGGCAAGAGCTGCAATCATCGATCCGCCGCCGAACGCTGCGAGCGCCAGCGCCGTGTCACTTTGCGAGAGGCCGAACTGTGCCTGAACCAGGACGACCGTGTTGACGATCACCATCGCGCTTGCCGCCGCGACGGCAACGTTAAGGGCCAGCAGCCCGCGCAATCGCGGCGTCGCCAGATAGATGCGCAATCCGCGCGTGGTACGATCGTAAACGCCGCGCGGCTGCGACGGTTTAGGGCTCGGCAGGACCACCGACACCACCAGCGTCGCCGAGGCGAGAAAGCCGATAACCGTACCGGCGAACAGGCTGTGGAAGCTGATGACGGAAAGCAGCGCCGCCGCCAGCATGGGACTGACGACGCTTTCCAGGTCGTAGGCCAGTCGCGACAGCGACAGGGCCCGCGTGTAGTCCTTCTCCTCGGGCAGCACATCAGGGATCGAGGCCTGGAAGGCCGGAGTGAAGCCTGCCGACGCCGACTGCAGGATGAAGATGAGAAGATATACCTGCCAGACTTCGGTGACGAAAGGCAGGAACACGGCGACCGCTGCCCGGATGAGGTCGAGGGAAACCAGCATGGTCCGCCGTGGCAGGCGCTCTGCGAACGCAGCGGCGACAGGAGCCACGCCGACATAGGCGATCATCTTGATGGCGAGCGCCGTGCCGAGCACCGCGCCGGCATCGGCGCCGGCAAGATCATAGGCCAGCAGCCCGAGTGCTACGGTGGCAAGGCCAGTGCCGATCAGGGCGATGACCTGGGCCAGGAAGAGATGGCGGTAGGTGCGATTGGCCAGGACCTGAAGCATATTTTGCCTTCTTGCAGTGGATTGGGATTCGTCGAGCCAGGAATGTAGCGCGAACAGCCCGCCTGTCTCAGTGGTGGTGACCTTCGGGTTCGACCATCTTGAACGGCAGCACCTGCTCGCGACCATTCGCGGCCAGGATCAACCTCGCCTGGAACTCATGCGGCTCGGCCGGAGCAACCGTGCTCTCAAGCCGATGATGGTTGTCAGCGACGGGTTCGAGGCGAAGTGTCTCCGGCTCGCCGGCCCGGTCGATGATCACAGTCGCTTTCAAATCGTCGGCGTGCCGTTCTATGGTCAGCCGCATCCGCTCGCCGGCCGGTGTGTCGACAATTTCCAACGTCCCCTCAGCCAGATCGCAGGCGACCTTGAAGGGCTCCGGCGCATGATGGTGAGCATGAGAGGCTTCCGCGCCGGTGACGGCCAGGCTGGCTGGGCTCACCAGGCGGACATTGGCTTCCGCCAACGCCGGCAAGTGGGCGAACAGCTCCTCCTTGAGGGCTTCGGTTACGCCCAGCACGTCCTCGGCCGTCGCCATCTCCGGAACACTGATGGCCACGTCGGCATGCAGACGATGTCCGATCCAGCGTGCCTGCACGCTTTCAACGCGCCCGATGCCCGACACGTGTTCGGTGGCATGATGGATCTCATCGACGATGCCGGGCTCGACGCCGTCGAGCATGCGGGTCAACACGGCTTTCGACGACTGCCAGACGATGGCGAAGATCGCCAGCGTGATCAACAGTCCGACGATCGGATCGGCAAGCGGAAAGCCCAGCCAGACGCCGATAGCGCCCAGCACGACCGCCAGACTGGTAAAGCCGTCGGTGCGAGCATGGTAGCCGTCCGCGATCAGCGCCGCGCTGTTGATCTCTCGCCCCACGCGGATACGAAATACGGCGACCGCTTCATTGCCGATGAAGCCTATGAGGCCGGCAATGGCGACCCAGCCAAGAAACGTGATGGGACGCGGATTGATCAGCCTGTCGATCGCCTCGTAGCCTGCGACGATGGCGCTGAAGAGGATGATGAGAACGATGACGATCCCGGCCAGATCCTCGACCCGGCCCAGCCCGTAGGTGAACGTCTTGCTCGGTTTGCGGCGGGCCAGCACGAACGCGATCCACAGCGGAATGGCAGTGGCCGCGTCGCCGACATTGTGGATCGTGTCGGCCAGCAGCGCCACGCTGCCGGAGAGGAACACGACCACGAGTTGAAGCGCTGCCGTAATGGCCAGAACGACGAATGACCATTTGATCGCCCAGATGCCGCGCGTCGTCGTGGCGATCGTCGGATCTATGACACCGTGTGTGTGGCCATGGCCACCATCACCGTGATCATGTCCGTGCCCCCCCATGCCATGCGTCATCGGGCCAAACCCAAACCAATCGCGAACTTTGTCCATCATGGCGTTTCTCACAGGTACTTGGTGATGTCCTTGAACTCGTCGATCGAGCGGCGCTGCTCGCGCGCCAACGGCCCGACAACGTCTTCAAGGCAATGGTTGAGATGATCCTGGATCAGGGTCTTCTTGGCCTGCGAGATGGCCTTCTCGACAGCATGAAGTTGCTGGGCGAGGTCGAGGCAGGGCCGGCCCGCTTCGATCATGTCGATGACGCCCTTGAGATGTCCGTCGGCCCTTTTCAGGCGTTTGACGATATCGGGATGGGTTTCGTGGATGTGGGGTTGGCCGCTCATGCGACGGATACTATCCTCCTGGAGGGGATATGCAAGTCTCAAAGAGGCCTCGATTCTGATGTAGCAAAACCATTCGTTAGGATTCTAGAGAATAATCGCCGTTCATGCCAAATCGGATCCACCGCACAGTTTTTTGTCTGGTCATTGCATTAGCGATGATGTTTGGCGTGCTCCGTCCTTTCGGCTATTCGACCTCACACGATCCGATCGCGATTGCCATCGCGGTTGAACGTCACGGCGGAGCCGCCGCGCAGATCGAAGATCATGGCCACGCACACGATGATGGCGTTTCGGGCGAGCAGAGCTCTGACCATTTTCAAGGGCACAATGCGGCAGACCACTCGCACGAGACGGCGAGTACGCCCTCCGACTTCGCACCGACGGTTCCACAGGTCGAGCGCGGCTGGCTGAATTATCCGCCGATTTTCGTCGATCCGGGCACGACATTTCCGCTCGAGCGACCGCCGAGACCATTCCTCGCCGCATGATCGCGGTCGCTCACGCGACCACCCTCAACGACGAAGATTGGAAATTCAATGCAAGGACCCTTCGACCGGGGCCGGCCACGCGCGCGGCGCACGTGTTGGCGACCCGCTCTGCCCCTGCTTATCGCTCTCCTGACCCTGCCGCTGCTCGCCGGAGCAGCCTTTGCCCATGCCGTTGCCGCCGGCGACAAGGGCTACATCCAGGAAATCTCGGGCATCAACGTGCTGCCCTTCATCTATCTCGGCGCCAAGCACATGGTGACCGGATACGACCACATCCTGTTCCTGTTCGGCGTGATCTTCTTCCTCTACCGGATGAAGCATATCGGCATCTATGTCAGCCTGTTTGCGCTCGGCCACTCCACGACCATGCTGCTTGGCGTCTACTTCAACGTCGGCATCAACAGCTACATCATCGACGCGATCATCGGCCTGTCCGTGGTCTACAAGGCACTCGACAATATGGGCGCGTTCCAGCGATGGCTCGGCTTCCAGCCGAACACCAAGGTCGCGACGCTGGTCTTCGGATTCTTCCACGGTTTCGGCCTGTCGACGAAGATCATCGAATACAACATCTCGTCGGACGGCCTGGTGCCCAACCTTTTGGCCTTCAATGTCGGTGTCGAGATCGGGCAGCTCTTGGCCCTTGGCGCCATCCTGATCGTGATGGGCTACTGGCGCCGGACACGAAGCTTCTGGCGCCACGCCTATACCGCAAACGTCATCATGATGACGGCCGGTTTCCTGCTGATCGGATATCAGCTCACCGGCCTGTTTGTCGCAGCATAAGGAACCGAAATCATGTACAACACCGACCTTCCCAGCCGCGCCGATTTGCCGACGTCGGCGCAGCTCAAGCGCTCCACCATGATTGCCGCGCTGACGGCGCTCGCCTTGCTCGTCACGGTCGTCATGCCGTCCGAGTATGCGATCGACCCAACCGGAGCAGGCAGATTGCTCGGCCTCACCAGAATGGGCGAAATCAAGACGCAGTTGGCAGCGGAGGCGGCAGCGGACGAAGTCGCTAGCGCGAAGGCTACGGCCGAGCGGATGACGCAAATGGTCCCTCCAGCCGAGTTGATGGCGCGCATGGACCGAATTGAAAACCTCCTTGTTGCCCTTACCACCGACCAGCCCGCGTCGCAGCCATCGCCAACTGGGGAGGCCGTTGCCCAAGACAACGTGACAGTTGGAGAGGTTACGCCTGCCGAGCCCCTGCCAGTCAATCCGAGTACGGCGCCACAGGTCGCCGAAATCCCTGCGGAAGCGCCGGCCCCGACCACCGGAAGGCGAGATGAAATGTCCTTCACACTGACACCGGGTCAGGGCATTGAGGTCAAGCTTGTGATGCGGCAAGGCGCCAAGGCAAACTTCGCCTGGGCCGTGGACGGCGGCGTCGTCAACTTCGACGCCCATGGCGATGGAGGCGGACAATCTATCAGTTATGAAAAGGGCCGCAGCGTTCCTTCCGGTGAAGGCGTGCTGGAAGCCGCCTTCGACGGGAACCACGGCTGGTTCTGGCGCAACCGCGGTGACAGCGACGTGACGCTGACCATCCAGACCGAAGGCGACTACATCGACATCAAGCGTCTGATCTAGCGCTATACGGGATCGCCCGGCTCCACTCGGAGAGTCGGGCGTCACTTAGCGGTCTGTTCCACCGAAGATGCGCGTCCAAGGTTTGCGCCTAGACGAGGACGCCGTTGGGTTCCGTGTACCGCCCTTTGAAGGCAGCTCAATCTACTGACGGATTTTTACCGCCGGCAAGCACCAGTCAGACGACAGCCTCGATAGCGGGGAAATGGAGGGACAGATCCAACAGGCAAGTCAGCGTCACCGCCACGAAAACCATCATGTTGGGTACAAACACAATGCCTACGACCGGAACGCCTCTGGCAATCGCGAAGGTCATCACGAAAAGTGCAAGTGGACACAACATCAGCCCCGCCATGGCGTGGTTTCTATAACCCCGCTTCGTTCGTATTGCCGGCCGGAGCCATGGCTGGTTGCCCGCTCAAGGATCGGCATCATGAGCGCAAACAGCTCTGCCTGCGATGAAAGGCTGCATTTGCTGTAGAGCTGTTTGCGGAACACCTTCACCGTCTGCGGGCTGACGCCGAGGTTCAGACCGATCGATGGTGAAGAGTGCCCCTGCAGAATGAGGAGCGCCACTTCGGCCTGACGTTTGCTCAACAAGACATTATGGTGCGTTCGCATGGCGGCAATCAGGCTGTCGGTGATCGACATCGAACGCGGAGCGACCGCAGGCGGGGTTTCTGACGCAACCCAGTGGGCACGCAGCAACGACATGATCGCCGGCTCATGCGAGCGCAAGCATTCCTCGGCCTTCTGCGCGAAGGCTTCGCCTGAAGAGCCGTCCTTGCCCATCGAGATCGTGACGGTGGCGTTCTCGCCGGTCGGCAGCACGACCGAAATCTCATCGGTGATGCCGATCCGCCCATAATACCATTTGAAATACCGGCTGCGGCGAAACTGGTCTGGCGCAACGTCAAGAAGACGATACAGCCCCGGCGCGCCGCGCCTCAGGTGAAAATGATAGATCGGATCCAGCAGATAGGCGGCCGGCAGATATTGTTCGGCAAGATAGCGAAACACGTCCGGGCCATAGATCTTCTTGTAAAGCACGTTGGGGACAGCGGTCCCGGAGAAAACGATTACGATAACGTTGTCGAAGCTGAGGCAGCGCCGCAGATACTCGGTGACGGCAGGATAGAACTCGCGCTTGCCGATCGCGTCGATGGCCAGCGCGAGGCCCTCAAAAACGGACTTTGTCACCAATCATACCCCGATGGGGGTATATACCCCCAAGAAACGATGCTCGTAGTGTAAATCAAAAAAAACAGGGGTACGAGAGATTTGTCCAGTTTGCCACCCGCGAGATTGCACCGACCGAAATCACCCTGCGGAATCCCGCTGAGATGAGACGTCCGGTCGATCACGGTGCGATGGCAGTTTCAGGCTACACGGTTCCCTGGCACGCAGCGGCCGGAACGCCTGTCGCCCTTCATATCTCGTCGTCGCAGCAAGTACGCGATGTGCGGATCGTACAGCTCGACACGCCTGCGGCCGAGGTCATGGATTGGCAGGTCGAGCCGACCGGAAACGCTGTCTGCCATCGCGACTTCGATCAGGGATCTTACCTGAGGATCGCGGCCTCGGAGTTCGCCAAGACTAACCAAATCCGCGGCGTTGCCTTTGAGGTTTACCTGACCCGCAATGACGGCGCCCGGGTGCTCTTTGAGAGCGGTGACTTGCGGCTTCAGCTGCAGGACGGACGGCTGACATCAAGCCATGACGGCAAGCCGCTGGAAATCGGCGAGACCTTGCCAGCGAACACCTGGCTCACCGTCGAGATTTCGTCCGATAGCGGCGGGACCGTGCTGAAGATCGGCGCGGACGACCTGTTGTCGCCGTTTCGATTGCATCGTCAACTCGACCGGCCTTGGTCTCTGTCCGGCGACATGGTCTTCGGCGCCAGCGCGGCAAACGACGTCAGGTCGCTGAATGCTAAGTTTGCGGCAATCGCCCTGCAGACCGCAGCCGGACGCATCGCCTGGACGTTCCCCACTTTGCTGCCGAGCGGCCCGATCGCGTCGACAGGCGGAGATGACGCCCTTTTCCTGGACACCATCAACCAGCCGGCGTTCTGCATGACCTCACGCCGCTGGGATGGGTCGAGTTTCGATCCCCGTATGGTGCCGTCGCATTACGATGCGGTACATTGCCATGATGACGACATGGGCGCGTTGGATTGGCCGGCATCATACCGTTTGCAGATCCCCGTCGAGGCGTCTGCCGGCGTCTATGCCTTCGAAGTCGGCCATGACGGTGGATCGGAGCGCATCGTGTTCTTCATCACCTCGACCGCACGCCGGGCGCCGCTGCTGTTCCTGGTGCCGACGGCCACCTATCTCGCTTACGCCGATGAATTCCTGCCGGCGCATCTCTACGAATGGATGTGCGAAGATCGCGGCCATCGCTTCGCCATCGATAACAATCTGAAGTCGCTCTACGACTATCACAGCGACCTCAGCGGCGTGTCGATCTCTTCCACCAGGAAGCCGAAGGCGACGCTGCGCGACGACTACAACTACCCGCTCTGCGGCTGCCCGCACAATCTGCCGGTCGACCTGCATTTTCTGCGCTTCTGCCACGTCAACGGCATCGCCTTCGATCTCATCACGGACCGCGACCTGCATGAGCGGGGCGCTGCGGGCCTGCAGGGCTACCAGGCGGTCATCACCGGCAGCCATCCCGAATACATGTCGGTCGAGATGGAGCATGCCTTGCGTCAGTTCGCGGCGACGGGCGGCAGCATCGCCTATCTCGGCGGCAATGGCTTTGCCGGCAAGGTGGCGTTCCAGGGCGATCTGATGGAACTGCGCCGGTCGCCGCTCGAAGCGGGCCGGACCTGGGACGGGCCGATCGCCGAACAGTCGCTGTCGATCACCAACCAGCCGGGCGGTCATCTGCGCGCTAGCGGGCGCGGCGAATTCTCGCTGACCGGCGTCGCCATCTCGCTGATGGGTTTTGACCGCGCGCGGCCTTTTACGCGCACGCCGGAAAGCCGCCAACCTTCGGCCGCATGGCTGTTCGACAGCGTTGCCAACGAAACCTTCGGCGATGAGGGCATCGTGCTTGGCGGCGCGGCCGGCTACGAGGTCGATGCCACCGACCCGCATCTTGGCACCTCCGCCGATACAACAGTCATTGCGCGCGCAACAGGCTTTCCTGACAGCTTCGTCCACGACGCGACGCGTTGGTATGAGGGCGGCGCGGAGGAACGCGCATCGCGGCGCTGCGCGGAGATGACGCTGCGCCATCTGCCTTCAGGCGGTTTGATCTTTTGCGCGAGTTCGGTCGCTTGGTGCGGCGCTTTGCCGACCGGCGATGCGATGAACGACGTCGGCAGGATCACCAAGAATTTGCTGACGCATCTGGCGACGGCAAAGAGCCGGACGGATCGACAGCAACAGAGCGGGAGCCAACCCGCCGCCCAATCGGCTTCGACGGCATAGCGACAGTTCAACATCACACTTTGGGAACAAGGACCAGGATCATGGGATTGAGAAAACATTTCGTCGGGGCGGTCGCCCTGTTGGCGCTCGCCACCGCAATGCCGTTCGCCGCACAGCCGGCAAGAGCACAGGACCTGCCGGTTGAACCGGGCGTGTTCAAGCTCGCAATATCGCCCTGGCTCGGCTACGGCATGTGGTACATCGCGCAGGAGAAAGGCTTCTTCAAAGCCAACGGCCTGGAAGGCGTCGAACTGACCAATTTCGTCGAAGACAAGGACATGGGCGCGGCGGTTGCCGCCGGCCAGGTCGACGGCGACAATGAATCCATCCAGCAGCTGCTGGCCAAGGTGCAAGCCGGCATTCCGATCAAGGGCGTGCTGCTGCTCGATGCCAGCACCAAGGCCGATGCCATCCTCGTCAACGGCGACATCAAGACGGTGGCCGACCTCAAGGGCAAGCAGGTTGCCTTCGAGCGCGGCTCGACCAGCGATCTGCTGCTGAACTATGTGCTGCAGAAGAACGGCATGACCATCGACGACGTCAGCGTCCTACCGATGCCGGCGGCAAGCGCCGGCACGGCGATCATTTCCGGCACCGTGCCGGCGGCCGTGACCTATGAGCCCTACATTTCGGCCGCCATTGGCGCCGACAAGAACATCAAGGTGCTGGCCGAGGCCGGCGAGGCGCCCGGCCTGATCAGCGACGTGCTTTCCGTGCCGGAGGAGACGCTGAAGAAGAAGCCGGGCCAGGTGCAGGCCATGCTGAAGAGCTGGGACCAGGCGCTGGAATATTATCGCGCCCACACAGAGGAAGGCCGCGCAATCATCGCCAAGGGCGTCGGCGCCGAGCCGGCGGACCTGGCGACGGCCTTCGATGGCGTGTCGTATTATTCGGTCAGCGAAAGCCAGGCGGCGCTGAATGGCGTGTTCAAGTCCGACACCTATCCCGGCATCGTCAAGGCGGCGACGGCGGCCAAGCTGATCGACAAGGACATTGCCTACGACACAGCCATCGACTCGACCGTGGCGCATTCGAAGTAAGCGTCGCGAAAGCGGCAGGCGGGCAAATGCGGCCCGCCTGTCCAGTCAATGACGGGAAGAAACCCAGGCATGACCAGCCCTGACGTCCAAATAGCGCTGACGTTCGATTTCGATGGCTATTCGACATGGATCGGCAGCCATCGGGCGACGTCGCCGAGCATGCTTTCGCGCGGCGAATTCGATCCGATCGGCGCGCGCCGCATCCTGAAGGTGCTGGAGCAGGCCGCCATTCCGGCAACCTTCTTCGTACCCGGCCATTCCGCCCTCGCCTTCCCACCGGTCGTGCGCGCCTTTCGGGATGGGGGCCATGAGATCGGCCATCACGGCTGGGTTCACGAGAACCCCGTGCTGCTGACGCGGGAGGAAGAGCGCGCCGTCCTGCTGAGAGGCCTGGACGCACTGGACAAGGTCGCCGGCATCAGGCCATCCGGATACCGGTCGCCGGCCTGGGACAACAGCCCGTCCACCGTCGAACTGCTGCTCGAATTCGGCTTCGAGTATGAAAGCTCGATGATGGGCAACGACCACGAGCCCTATTGGTGCCGGATCGGCGATGCGTGGTCGACAACCGAAGAGTTCCGCTTCGGCCTGCCGGTCAACCTCGTCGAAATGCCGGTCGCCTGGCATCTGGACGACTTTCCGCAATTCGAGTTCCTTGCGACGGACAAAGGCTATCTCCCCGGAGGCCGCGCGCCTTCGACGGCACTGGAAATCTGGAAGGCCGAGTTCGACTTCCTCTACGAGAGGATCGGCAGCGGCGTGATGGTGGTGACGATGCACCCGCAGATCATGGGACGTGGCCACAGGCTGCTGATGCTCGAAGAATTCATTCGCCATGTCGCCGCCCATGAACGCGCCGGCTTCACCACATGCCAAGACTATGTGCGGCAATGGCGAAAAGGGCGTTCGCCGTCCCTGCCCGTGGATGCCGGCGACAACAGGCTGACCAGATGAAAACGGCAATCGTCACCGGTGCCGCCGGCGGGATCGGCGCGGCCATCGCGACACTGTTCGCGTCATCAGGTGCGACCGTGATCGCACTCGACCGATCGTTCACCGGCGTGAGCGAACAAGCCACCGGCGCCGGCCAGATCCTGTCGGCCTCCTTCGATGTCGCCGACGAAGCCGATTGGACAAGGATTGGCGACTTGATTTCGCAGCGGTTCGGCCACGTCGATGCGCTGGTCAACAACGCCGCCATCTTCAATCCGGTACCGTTCCTGGAAGAAAGCGCCGGCGGTTTCCAGGCCGTCACCGACGTCAACCAGTTGGGCACGTTCCTCGGCATGCGCGCCGCCGCGGCGCTGATGCCGGTGCAAGGCGGCTCGATCGTCAATGTCTGCTCGACGGGCGGGTTGAGAGGGTTCAGCGGCGCCTTCGCCTATTCGACCTCGAAATGGGCGATCCGCGGCATGACCAAGGTCGCGGCGCGCGAACTCGCCGGCCGCAACATCCGGGTCAACGCGGTGCACCCAGGCCTGGTCGACACGCCGATGCTTGGCGAGAACACCGCCGAGAACCTGGCAGCCATGACCGCCTCCGTGCCGCTCAACCGGTTGGCCAGGCCGCAGGAGATCGCGCATCTCGTCGCGTTCCTGATGTCGCCCGGAAGCGAGTACATCACCGGGTCCGAATTCACGATCGACGGCGGGCAGACGATCTAGAGACTCAGGAAAGAGCTGACGATGGAAGGGCGATTTCAAGGGAAGACCGCCGTGGTGACCGGCGCCGGCAACGGCATCGGCCTGGCCACGGCCGGGCGATTGCAGGCCGAAGGTGCGAAGGTGCTTTCGGTCGACTGGAACGCGGACTATCTGGCCGACTGCGCGGAACCGAAACTGACGATCGATCTCGCCGATGACGATGCCCCGGCGCGGATCGTCGCTGCCGCCAAAACGCAATTCGGGACCGTCGACATCCTGATCAACAATGCCGGCGTCGCCGGGCCGAAGGCGCTTGCCGACAGCAGCGACGCATTGATCGACCATGTCATGGGGATCAACGTGCGCGCGGCGATGCGGCTGACCCGCGACATGCTTCCACATCTGGCGAGGCCGGGCGGCTCGATCGTCAATGTCTGTTCGGTGTTCGGCGAGATCGGTTTTCCCAACACCGCACCCTATGCCGCGTCCAAGGGCGCGCTGTCGCAACTGACGCGCCAGCTCGCGGCCGACCTGTCGGCCGACGGGATCCGCGTCAACGGCGTGGCGCCCGGCGTCATCAACACGCCGATCGTCGCAGAACGGATCGCCCGGGATGCCTGGTACCGCCGCGCCATGATCGAAACCACGCCGATCCGGCGTGTCGGCACCGCCGAGGATGTCGCCGGCGGCATCCTGTTTCTGTGCGGCCCCGACGCCCAGTTCATAACCGGTCATATCCTCAACATCGACGGCGGCTGGCTTGCCGCGCGCGTCGCCCCGTGAGGGGCGACCGACAGCACGAAGGAAAGAAAATGCCCCCTGTTGCAATCCACGACCTGGCCAAGATGTCGCCGGAGGCCCGCACACGCCTGCTCGAGCGGACCGAGGCCGATCTCAGCGACACGATCAGCAAGGTGGAGCCGATCATCGCCGCCGTCCGGACCAGGGGTGACGATGCCTTGATCGAGCTTGCCGCCCGGTTTGACGGCGTGACGCTGGAGCGCACGGCGCTGAAGGTTTCCCAAAGCCAGATCGCCGGCGCCGAGACGGAACTCGATCCCGAGATCGTCGCAGCGATCCGGCTTTCGGTGGCGCAGATCACGCGCTTCCATGAGGCGCAGATGCCCGACAATCTCTGGCTGAGCGAGGCAACCGAAGGCGCGCTGATCGGCGACCGCTGGACGTCGATCGATTCCGTCGCCTGCTATGTGCCGCGCGGCAAGGGTTTCTTCCCATCGAGCGCGATCATGACCGCAGTGCCCGCCAAGGTGGCCGGCGTGCCAAAAGTGGTCATCGTGACGCCGCCGGGGCCGGGCGGCACGGCCGATGCCGCAACGCGTTTCATCGCCTCGCTGATCGGCATCGAGGACATCTATCTCTGCGGCGGCGCCCAGGCGGTGGCGGCGGTCGCCTACGGCACCGAGACCGTGCCGAAATGCGCGAAGATCGTCGGCCCCGGCAGCCCGTGGGTCAGCGCGGCACGCCAGCTGCTGTCGAACCGCATCGACCCGGGCAGCCCCGCCGGCCCGAGCGAATTGCTAGTCTATGCCGACAACTCGGTCCCGGCCGCGCTTGCCGCACTGGAGCTGACAGTTGAATCGGAACATGGCCCAGACTCGTCAGCCTTTGTCGTCACCACCGACCGGGCGCTGGCGGAAGCCATCGCCGCCGCGGTGCCGGAGTTCTGGGAGGCAATGGGAGAGTATCGCGCGGACTTTTCCCGCACAGTGCTGAACGGCAGGAATGGCGGCATCGTGCTGGCGCCTTCGATCGAAGCCGCGTTCGACTTCGTCAACGACTATGCGGCCGAGCATCTGGCCGTGCTGTCGACATCGGCCTTCGAGCTGCTGCCAAGGATCAGGAATGCCGGCGAAATCCTGCTCGGCCCGCATTCGGCAATTCCGATTGCAAACTTCGTGCTTGGGCCGAGCCACGTCCTGCCGACCGGTGGCCGGGCCAACACGGCCTCACCGCTGTCTGTCTTCGATTTCATGAAACGCTCGTCGATAGCCTATCTTTCGCAAGCGGCCTATCAACGGCTGGCGCCCGCTGCCCGCACCTTCGCTCGCTATGAGGGGTTTGTGGCGCACGCCAATTCGGTTTCGGAAATCCGCGATCGCATCCTGTCGAACAGCAGCCCCTTCACCGGCCCGTGAGTTTACAATGACCATACAAACCGACACAGCGGCCCCGAAGCAGACCACACAACGTCCTCAGCGCAAGCCGTTGCTGAGCATGGCGGCGGAGATTTCCGGCTCGACCTATCTCTTCATCGCCGTCTGCGCCTTCCTGCTCTTCATCGCGGCGTGGTTCCTGGCGACAGGGCTGGGCATGACCAAGCCCATCTTCCTGCCCTCGCCCCTTGCCGTCGTCGCCAAGCTTACAAAGCTGGCAATGGATGGAACGCTGGCCAGCGATGTCGGCAACAGCGTCTACCGCATCATGGTCGGCTTCCTCATTGCTTCGGTGATGGCGCTGGCGACGGCAATCCTGATCGGCGCCTATCGCTTCTGGGAAGCGGCCATCGAGCCGTTCCTCGATTTCGTCCGCTACATGCCGGTCGTGGCCTTCGTGCCGCTGACCATACTGTGGAGCGGCACCGGTGACATCCAGAAATTCCTGATCATCTGGATCGGCACCTATTTCCAGCAGGCGCTGATGTTCAAGGACAACATCAAGCGTGTTCCCACAGACTTCATCGGCTTCGGACGGACACTGGGCATGAGCGATTTGCGCGTGCTGATGCGCATTGTCGTGCCCTCGGCGATGCCGCAGATCTGGGACACGCTGCGCATCTCGCTGGGCTGGGCCTGGACGTGGGTGACGCTGGCCGAACTGGTCGCCGCCAATTCCGGGCTTGGGTACCGGATCACGGTTGCCCAGCGCTATCTGCAAACCGACATGGCGATCGGCTACATACTGGTGCTCGGCATACTGGGCCTGGCGACGGACCAGATTATGCGGTTCCTCGGTCGGCATTTCTTCAAATATGAGAGGAAGTCCTGACATGCAGATGCATCCCAAGCTTAAGATTTCGCATCTGCAAAAATCGTTCACCAACGGCCGGTCGACGATCAAGGTGCTCGACGGCATCAACATCGAGGTCGGCGACAACGAGTTCGTCTCGCTGGTTGGCGCGTCGGGCTGCGGCAAGAGCACGCTGTTGTCGATCATCGCCGGCCTGCAGGACTATGAACAAGGAGAGATGCTGGTCGACGGCAACCCGATCATCGGACCGGGCCGCGACCGTGGCGTCGTCTTCCAGTCCTACACCTTGCTGCCATGGCTGAACGCGCTTCAGAACGTCGAGTTCGCGCTGCGCGAGACCGGGCATGATGCTAAGGACATTCCCGAAGTGGCGCGCCAGCATCTCGACCTGGTGAAGCTTTCGCGCTTTGCCGACAGCTTTCCGAGCCAGCTTTCTGGCGGCATGAAGCAGCGCGTCGCCATTGCGCGCGCTTTGTCCTATCGGCCGAAGATGCTTCTGATGGACGAGCCCTTCGGTGCGCTGGATGCGCTGACCCGTGGCCAGATGCAGGAATTGCTGATGCAGATCTGGCAGGAGCATCGCCTGACCGTGATCTTCGTCACCCACGATGTCGAGGAGGCGGTCTATCTATCCGACCGCATCTTCGTCATGGGCCTCAACCCGGGTCGTATCAAGGAGTGCATTACGGTGCCTGCCGTCAGGCCGCGGCCGACCGGCATTCAGCATGATCGCGATGTCCTTGAGCTTCAGGCAAGAGTGCTGAAATCCATTCGGGAAGAGACCAGCCGCGCGGACTTTGAGTGAGTTCGATAGCCTCCATCAGGGCAAGGAGCAGCGCCGACAACTATGCGGCAGGCGAAATCTCTCGTTCAGCGAACACACACAATTAAATCCTGACGCAACCCAAGAGCGTGGGGCCGTGAGATTCAAGCTTTGGCTTGAGCTGCCTACTATTCTGTGGCCTGATACGGCATGCTGGATCGAGACCAGCGTCAGTCGATCGACGAATTCAAGGCCATCACCAAACACCTGGGCGGTCACTGGGGTTGAGCTCACAAATGCGATAGTTCCTTCGCCTAGACCTCGCTCGACAGCGCATTGCGCGCTGCATAAAGCTCGGCGATGAAATCGGTTGTCAGCGTCGAGTTGATGCCGTCTGGGGGGCGCAAAATCAGTGCTCGGAAATGCACGGCTGGCTCGAATGGCTTGGCGACGATGCCGTCGATCATGCGGTCGGCAATGACGGAAGGATTGACCAGACCGATACCCATGCCCTTCGCGGCAAGGATCGCAATGGTCAGACCGTAAGGTGTTTCGATCAAGACACGCGGCCGCACACGATGCTCGGCAAAGATCTTGTCCATGGCGAGCCGCACCGTGTCTTCCGGCGACAGTGCCAGGAACGCCTCACCCTCAAGATCAGCAGGCCTGACCACGGGCTTGCGGGCCAACCGATGGTTCTTCGGCATCACGCAGACAGCGCGCGGGGTGGTGAAGATGCTGTGCAGCACGCCTGTCGTGTCGATCTCGTCGGCAGCGAGACCGATGTCGAAACTGCCAGATGCCACCAGATCGCGCACGACGTTGGACGTGCGCACCTGATAGCTGATGCGAACCTGTGGATGTTTGTTCGAGAAAGCCGCGATGGCACGTGGCACCAGACCGTGGCCGAGTGCCGAGAGGCTGGCAACGCGGATCGTCCCCGTCCCGACTTCCTTGATCTGGGCCGCGCGCAGCTTGAGCCGACCCAACCCCACCAGATTGGCCTTTACCTCGATGTGGAAAAGTTCTCCTTCCCGGGTCGGCACCAGCCTGCCGCGGATGCGGTCGAACAGCTTGAAACCGAGCTCCGATTCCAGCTTCGTCAGAGAGCGACTTATCGCGGGCTGCGAAGTATCCAGCAGCGTCGCCGCTGCTCCGGCGCCACCCGTGATCATGATTGCGTTGAACACATCGATGTCGCGCGGGTTCATTGGCGTTCCATATCAAAAGTGGATTACCTTTATCGCCACGGTCATAGATGGCAATGGGCGAGCCAGTTAAAGTCCGCCCATGACCCGACACGACGATACTTCACATATCCATCCTCCCAGGCGCTCGGGGGAGCCATTCAAGTCGTTGGCGATGCCAGTTGAACGCGCCTCCACGGTCGTCTTCGACGATTTGGATTCCTTCGAGCGCCGCGTCGATCGACTGTACGATGGCTTCAGTTACGGACTTTACGGGACTCCGACCAGCCGCCAGTTGGAAGACCATATCGCTGCACTGGAAGGTGGATCTCGGGCGCTCGTCGTCCCTTCCGGAATGGCGGCCATAACGCTGACGACCATGGCCGTCTGCCATGGTGGCGATCGGGTTCTGATCCCGGAGACGTTCTATGGGCCGGCACGCGAAATGGCCGCCCGCCTTCTCGCTCCCCTTGGCATCGATACGGTGACCTACGACCCCAAGCTCGATGGAAGCATTTCGGCGTTGATCGATGGCAGGACGCAGCTGGTCTGGGTGGAATCGCCGGGTTCCGCGACCTTCGAGGTACAGGACGTGCCGGCAATCACGGCTGCGGCCCACGAGGCTGGCGCGCTTGTCGCGGTCGACAACACCTGGGCCTCACACTTGCTGTTCAAACCACTCAAGCATGGTGTCGACATCTCGATGCAGGCACTTTCCAAACATGCTGGCGGCCACGGCGACCTGCTGATGGGCTCGGTGGCGGTGAACGACGAGACCTTGTTCCGGCGGTTAAAGGATACCGCGCGTTTTCTCGGTTACGGCGTTTCGCCGGAGGATTGCGCATTGTGCGAACGTGGCCTGATGACCATGCCGGTGCGCATGCGCCAAGCTGACAGCACCGCGCAGAACATCATATCGTGGCTGTCGGAGCGTGCCGAGGTTACGCAGATCCTGCATCCGAGTGAGCCCGACCATCCCGGCCACTCGACCTGGAAGCGTGACTTCGCCGGATCGGCAGGTGTCTTCTCGTTTGTGTTGCAGCCGGAACTGGCGCCCCACCAATCCGAGGCCCTGCGTCGCATGCGACTGTTCAGGCTAGGTGCAAGCTGGGGTGGGGTGCATTCGCTGATCTCAGTCAGTGATCCTCGAAAGGGCCGCAGTGGCCTCGACTGGCTGAAGCCTGGCCCAGTTTGGCGGCTCTCTATCGGCCTGGAGGCCGTCGGCGACCTTCTCGCCGATCTGTCACAGGCCTTCGAGCATTTTGCGGAAACGCGACGAACCACAGTTGGCGAAGCCAAGGCTGCAGAATGACAACAACTTCAACGAAAGGGGAATGGATATGAAATGCGAAGGGCATAAATGGCTTGCCGCCTTAGCGATCGGGCTGGTCGGCCTGGCGTCAAGCGCGGGAAATGCGGCCGCGCAAAGCGTCGTCGAAAAGATAAAGGCACGCGGCTACGTCAGTTGCGGCGCGAGCCAGGGCGTGCCCGGTCTCTCTCGCCCCGACGAAAAGGGATATTATCGCGGCTTCGATTCCGACATCTGTCGTACATTCGCGGTCGCCATTCTTGGGGACAAGGATAAGATCCGATACGTGCCGCTCAATGCTGCTCAGCGACTTCCTGCGCTACAGACTGGAGAAATCGATATTCTGTCGCGCACGTCCACGATCACCTACACACGCGATGCCGTGGTGCGTTTCGTCTGGATCAACCTCTATGACACGGATGGCATCCTCGTCCGCAAAGCGGACAAAATCACCGAGCCGAAGCTGCTCGACGGAAAGACTGTCTGCCTTCAAGGCGGCGGCAGCTTGACCGAGAAGGCGATCGAGGAAACCGAGGAGGAGTTCGGGATCTCGATGAAGAAGGTCTACTACGACTCGACCCTCCAGGCCCGCGATGCCTTCTTCGGCGGCCGCTGCGATTCCTACGTCACCGATGGAACCGCGGCAGCAGGGCAGCGTGCCTCGGTCGCAAAGAATCCTAACGATTACGACATCATCAAAGTCGGAAAGGCTGCCGAGCCCAATGGCGTGGCGATCGCGCGCGGCGATGAACAGCTCTTCGACATCGTTCGATGGACGATAAATGCCCTGTTCTGGGCAGAGGCCAACAACATCACGTCGGAAAATATCGACGAAAAGCTCGCTGGGGGCAATTCGGAGGTCCAGCGAGTGCTGGGCAAGGAAGCCGGCTTCGGCAAGCCCCTCGGGCTGGATGACAATTGGGTCTACAACGTCATCAAGCAGACCGGCAATTACGCCCAGATTTGGGATCGTAATCTTGGCAAGGATAGCCCGCTCAAGGTCGAACGCGGCTTGAACGCCCTGTGGAAAGATGGCGGCTTGAACTACCCTTTCCCGTGGGATTGAGGCGCGTCGAGGGGAGCGCCTGGCGCGCTCCTCGCTTCCGATAGCGATGTGGATCCGAGGTCAGCATGTTGAGCGACGCCAAAACCAGATCAATCATCATTCAGGCCGCCTTGGCGACTGCTTTCCTGGCGTTCGCCGCGCTACTCGTCAGCACCACCTTCGCCAACCTTGAGGCGCGCGGTATCCCGATAGGCTTTGACTTCTTGTCCATGCCGTCCAGGATCGTCATCTCCGAGGCAATCCTCACATACAAGTCGCGCGATCCGTACTACTGGGCCATTGTAGTCGGGCTGACCAACACAGTCTTCATTTCCACGCTGGTCATCGTCTTCTCGTCCATTCTCGGACTGATCGTGGGCATCACGCGGCTGAGCAGCAACCCACTGGCTGCGAGCACATGTCGCGTGTGGGTGGAACTGGCGCGCAATTCGCCCCCTATCGTCCTTCTGATCTTCCTGTATTCGCTGTGGTGGAAAATGTTGCCGCCAGTCGGCGAGGCGCTCAACCCGCTGCCTGGCGTCTATGCTTCCATGCGCGGTTTCGTGGTGCCAGCCGTTGGCATCGACGTAGGCATGACCGGTCTCCTCATGATCTTGTGCGCCATCGCGTTCGCTATCGCAGGCTGGATCGCAGTACGCAAAGGTTGGTCGCCGAAGGCCGTCGTGCCCAGTGTGCTGGCAGTTAGCGCCGCAGGAGTTTGGCTCGCTGACGCGCGGTTCACCATCGACTGGCCGGTCTTCACCGGTTCGAACTTTGAAGGTGGCAAAGAACTGACCCCGGAGCTCAGCACGATCCTCATCGGATTGACCCTCTACACAACGGGTTTCGTAGCAGAAATCGTGCGTGGCGGTGTCCTGTCGATCGGCCGTGGCCAGTGGGACGCTGGCCATTCGCTTGGCCTTCCGCGCGGCAAGATATTGCGCCTGATCGTCATCCCCCAGATGCTGCGGGTAATCGTGCCACCGCTCAACAGCCAGTACATCAACGTCGTCAAGAACTCGACCTTGGCGATTGCGGTTGGCTATCCGGATTTCCTTGCAGTCATGAATACAACCATCAGCAAGTCCAGCCATTCCATTGAAGGCGTCTTCATCATTCTCGGCGTCTATCTCGCCCTCAATCTCACCATGTCAGGCGCAGCCAACTGGTACAACCGCCGCATCGCCATCGTGGAGCGATAATCATGAAGGCCGTTTCTCTCCCGTTACCCGTCGAGCCCCTGGAGCGACGTGTTCGCTTCCCAGTTCTGCAGCGTACTGCCGGCCTCCTATTCGGTACGCCTCTCAACGCCGCATTGACGCTGGTGTTTGGCACTCTGCTGATGGTCACCGTCCCGCCAGTGCTGCGCTGGCTGGTCATAGACGCAGTGCTGTTCGAACGCGACCCGAACGCCTGTCGTGCGGCGGTTGGAGCCTGCTGGAGTTTCGTATACGCCAAGTCCGGCCAACTCCTGTTCGGCATCTATCCGATTGATGACCGCTGGCGTCCCGCCATTGTGTGCCTACTCATCCTGGCGCTGCTGGGCTGGTCCGTTCGCCCGGCGAGCTGGAGACCCCGATTGCTCGTGCTCTGGTTGGCAGCATTCGCGTTGATCGTCTGGTTGATGGGCGGTGGCCTTGGCCTGGTCGAGGTCCCCACGTCCTCATGGGGCGGACTTCCGGTAACGTTGATACTGACCGTCGTTGCCATCGGCGTCGCCTTTCCGGTCGGCATCCTGCTTGCGCTGGCCCGACGCTCTTCAATGGCTGCGGTGCGGATCGGCGCGGTAGTACTGATTGAATCAGTGCGCGGCCTTCCCCTCTTATCTATCCTGTTCGTGGCATCGATCATGATGCCGCTCTTCCTGCCGGAATCGCTGCTGCCCGACAAATTCGTGCGCGCGCTGGTTGCTCTGACCATTTTTGCGGCGGCCTATCTGGCCGAGGTCATCCGCGGCGGGCTTCAGGCTATCCCCAATGGGCAATACGAGGCCGCCGCCGCGCTCGGCCTTCCCTTCTGGCGCACCCAGTACCTGGTTATCCTGCCACAGGCCATCCGCGTGGCCATCCCTGCGTTAGCCAACACCATCATCGTCATGATCAAGAACACCAGTCTTGTCCTCGTCGTGGGCCTGTTCGACTTGATCAGTTCCGGCAAGGCAGCGCTTGCGGATCCCGAATGGCCATCGCCGGCGGCCGAGACCTTTCTCTTCATCGGCGCGATCTTCTTTGCGCTCTCCTTCTCCTTCGCCCGTTTCGCCGACTTCCTCGAACGGCGCGGTCCGACATCGCACTAGGAACAAGAACATGTTGTCTTCCACTCCTCGCACGCGACATGCTGAACCTGGATCTTCTACTGCCGAGATGGCTGCCGTCGAGATGATTGGCGTCAACAAGTGGTACGGGACCTTCCATGTCTTGAAGAACATCAATCTCACCGTTCGTCGCGGCGAAAAGCTGGTGATCTGCGGACCGTCTGGCTCTGGCAAGTCGACGATGATCCGTTGCGTCAACCGGTTGGAGGAGCATCAGAAAGGTCATATCGTCGTAGACGGTACTGAGCTAACGAACGATCTGAAGAGGATCGATGAAATCCGCCGCGACATCGGCATGGTGTTCCAGCATTTCAACCTCTTTCCGCATCTGACCGTGTTGGAGAATTTGACATTGGCGCCGATCTGGGTGCGCAGACTTCAGCGCAAGGAGGCTGAAGAGACAGCCATCCACTATCTCGAGCGCGTGGGGATTCTCGATCAGGCGCACAAATATCCCGGTCAGCTCTCTGGCGGCCAGCAGCAGCGGGTAGCCATTGCTCGCTCACTCTGCATGAACCCGAAAATTATGCTGTTCGATGAACCGACGTCGGCACTTGATCCCGAAATGGTCAAGGAGGTGCTAGATACAATGGCGTCATTGGCCGGTGATGGCATGACAATGCTGTGCGTCACCCACGAGATGGGATTCGCCCGCCAGGTTGCGGACCGCGTTGTGTTCATGGATCAGGGCGAGATTGTCGAAACCAACACTCCGGTCGAGTTCTTCACAAACCCGCTTCACGAACGCAGCAAGCTGTTTCTTAGCCAGATTCTGAATTAAGTAATTGAACTCGTCGGCCTTGATGAGTTCAATGTCTCTATGTCGATTTTGTTCGCACATTCTGCCAAAATCGATCCCGACGTAGAGACGCTTGCCGACAACTGGATTGGCATCCGCTGTGGGCGAGTCGGCCGATGAATTGATAGCATCCTAGACGAACGATCGGCTTTGTTTGTATTGGCCGATGCGGATCCACTGTTAAAACCCTTTGAGGCAAAGGTTTTCGAGATCCGCTTTTGCCATCGCCTCGATACCGAGTACAGGAAGAATATCATTGTCTTTCCTGAGATCACGACCATAAGCGGCCGATAATATTGAAATTCCGGATTCATGGAGTATGGCCGGATTTCCGCTGATTTTCCCAAGGACTGCCGTCGGCAACAGGCCGAACGGAACGTCCTCAAGAATATAGCGACTTTCGATAGTTGTGGGGCCGAACCCGCCCCGACCTTGACGATCCATCTCCTGGTTCATGTCCGAAACAGTGCTCATGGGCACATGAAACGACAATGAAAAATGTTCCTGGACGGTACGAACCGCGATACCGAAATGGGCAGCGATGGCCAACCGTTCGGCATCCAGAGCTTCGATCAAGCGACCAACGGCAGGAGTGACATTTCCCCCCTGGCTCCACTGCTCGGCCTTCTCCATGCGTGTTAGATTGAGAAGGGCAATTCCCAGATGGTTCTGCGGATTGAGGTTGCTGAGCGCAATCGCCAGCAGACCATCGCGCTTGACGAAACGATCGCCGAACAAGGCCGTGCAAAGCTCGTACCCTTGGTCGAGCGCATCGAAAGGCAGCGTCGCAACATCAAGCTTCTGGCGAATGGAAGTGACATTGACTTCGGTTGATCCGAGCTGGCGACCAGTCAGAAGTGTTGTGCCCCAAACGACGATCGGCAACCTGACTTTGCGTTCGGCCAACCGCTTGGAGAGATACAGAGCCCCGAACGAACTGTGCGAACTGATGATGACCGGAATTCCATCTGCCAGATGAGGGACGGCGGCGTCCATCACCATCTTGTGGCCGTAAGCCGGAAGCGCGATCACCACCACGTCCGCGTGGTCGATAGCATCTCTACAATCCTTGGCAATGCGCACCGGCACCGTCGCCTCGATATCACCCGTCGCCTTCAATAATTCGCCAGTAGCCAACGTTCTGGTGCGGTGTCCCGACGGTGACCAAAGTGTTGGCGAGTGTCCCGATTGTGCCAAATAGGCCGCAAGGCCATAGGCAATTGCTCCGGCGCCCAGAATACTCACGCGCATAACATTCCTCCTGTTGCAGGCTTTATGGTTCGAGAATCCTTGCCGTCCCCGCTTACAAGTTTTTTCATCACGAGGTTCGAATTGGAGTCACGTCGGTTGCCCCCAGCCGTTTCGATCAAGGGCTCCGGCTCTGAGCCGGCAAGCGCCCCTGTGAACATTAGTTTCCGCTTGACATATATCAAAAATGAATGAGACGATGTCAATCATACGGATTTCACATGTAGGGAGAATATGGAAACTCGGGACCTTCAGACCTTCCTTGCGGTTGCTGCCAGCGGCAGCATTACCAAGGCGGCTGACATGCTCGGGCGTTCCCAACCTGCGGTGACACGCACCATTCAGGATCTTGAGGCAGAACTTGGCTTCGAATTGCTGCACCGGGTCGGTCGACGGGTGCAGCTATCTGAAGAGGGTGTCGCATTTGAAGAAGAAGCGCGGCGACTGCTGATGTCCTTCACCGAACTCGCGGCGCGGGCCAAGATGATCGCCGCCGGCCGGGGTCGGATCCTGCAGATCGTCACAACCTCTGCGATCGGCACTGGGCTAATCCCGACGGCCATGGCCGAGCTCAACGGTATCGAGCTTCCGCACGAGACACATCTCGGACAGTTTCTTCCCTCCATCGTCGCCCAGGAAGTGCGCAGCGGTCGTGCCGAGATCGGGTTTTCGAGCCTGCCGCTCGATACGCCCGGCCTGGATGTCCTTCGGCTCTATTCGGCGCCCGATGTTGCCGCCGTGCGGGAGGACGATCCGCTGGCAGAACTTGATGTCATACCGCTTTCGGCCTTTGCCGGCCGTCGCGTCGCTACGTTGCTCAACCCGCTGCGTTTCCAACTGCACGTCTCCAAGGCATTGGCCGCCAGGGGCATCGACACCGGCCCAGTGATCCGGACGAATACTGCCTATGGCGCGTTGCAGCTTGTGCGCCGGACCGGCGTTGCCGCTGTCATTGATCCCCTCACCGCCTATGGCGTGGCCTTGCCTGGGGTCGCCATCCGCCCGATTGACGCGACCGTTCTCTTTTATTGGGGGGTTGTGGCTGCCGAAAAACGTCCCCTTCGTCCAGTCGCACAGGCGTTGATGGAGGCGGTCGAAGCGGTGGCTGAACGATCGATCGTCGGCTTCAAGAAACTCGATCCGGCCTTGGCCGGCCAATTGGTGACCGATCCTGCATCCGCCACAAATCACGGAACGGGAATATGAAGCATACCCCCACCGCGCCAATTATGACAGGTCTTGCCGCGCTCGAAGCACAGCTGGCGCAGGATCTCGACTTCCTCGAACTGCCTGCCAAGCCATGGGTCCCCGCGCGTTCGCATGATGGTGTTCCTGTCCGTGACGTCGTGGTGATCGGCGCCGGCATGTGCGGACTTGCTGCCACGGCAAAGCTGGTGCTGACCGGGATAACCAATGTCGTCGCCTATGATGCGGCTCCGGCCGGGCTCGAAGGACCATGGGTAACGTTTGCCCGCATGCAAACGCTCCGGTCGCCGAAGACCCTGCACGGTCCGTCGCTCGGCCTGCCGCAATTGACGTTCCGCGCCTGGTTCACGGCGCAATGGGGCGTTGAGGCCTGGCGGTCGCTGGACAAAATCCCCAAGGGCCAGTGGATGGATTACCTGGTCTGGTATCGCAAAGTCCTTGCTCTGCCAGTGCGCAACAGCGTGCGCATGACCGCCGTCGCACCGGTTGGTGATCTGATTGCGATCGATATCGAGGGCGCGGAATCCGGCCGGGTTTTCACCCGTCGTCTCGTTCTGGCCACCGGTCGCTCCGGTCTGGGCGGTTTTGCCGTACCCGATTTCCTCAACGGGATCGACCGCGCCTATTGGGCCCATTCTGCCGACGACATCGATTTCGATGCGCTGAAAGGCAAGCGCGTGGCGGTGATTGGCGCCGGTGCCTCTTCCATGGACAATGCTGCGACCGCACTTGAGGCGGGCGCCGGCTCTGTCGACATGTTGATCCGGCGCAAGCAAATGCCACGCATCAACAAGCTGACCGGCATTGGCAGCCCGGGTGTCGTACTCGGCATCCATGAACTACCCGACGCGTGGAAGTGGAAATTCTTCGACTACACCGCCTCAACTCAGACGCCGCCGCCGCGTTCTTCGACACTTCGCGTATCTCGCCACTCCAATGCTCGGTTCTTTCTCGACTGCGGCATACTCGCGGTAAAGGAAGATGCCGGGGACCTGCTGATCGAAACAACGCAGGGGCCGATGCATTACGACTTCCTGATCGCTGCAACCGGCTTTTCGAACGACTTCAGCGACCGCCCGGAATTTGCCGCGCTCGCCCCGCACATCCGCACTTGGTCGGATGGTCGATATTCACCGGATTTGGGACCGCCGCGTGCAGGCATGTCCGATGCTCCGGATCTTGGTCCCGCCTTCGAATTTCGCGAACGTGTCCCCGGCTCTTGCCCGATGCTGGCGGATATCCACTGCTTCAACGACGCGGCCATGCTGACCCACGGCAAGGTCTCCGGCGATATCCCGGCTGTCAGTGCCGGCGCCGACCGCCTGGTCCGCGGCATTACTGCATCGCTTTTTGCCGAAGACGTCGAAACCCACTTCGCCAATCTCATTGCTTTCGACACTCCGGAACTGCTGGGCGACGAATGGGTCGATTCAACTCCCTTGCTGCAGAAGGAGGCCGCGTTGTGATCGACGCGATGGACAAGGCTGCCGGCCTTTCACCGGATGATACCCTTTTCGCCGCAAGGCGGTTTCGGCCTGAATTCGTGCAGGGGGCGGAAGAATGTCGCCTCTCCGTACTGCAGCCAGCAAACGACCAAGGGCTTGCGCCCAATTTGCGGGTTGCTCTTGCCCGTCGCATGGCGGCCCTGAACGCCGATCCGATCCTGGTGGCCGAATACGATGTGCAGCTGGCTCAGCTTGGTCCGACTGACGAGCTTCTGGCCTTGGCCCAGGGGGAAACGGATTTGAATGAACCCCTGGCGACCATCGTTCGTCATGTTGACCTGGTCACCCTGACGCCGAAAAAGGCGGAAGCGAGTCATATTGCCCTCCTCGCCAAGGCCGGATTGAACAATCCTCAGATCGTCGCGCTCTCCGAGCTGATTGCCTTTGTCAACTTCCAGACACGGGTGGCGGCCGGCTTGCGCCTGATGAGGTCGACATGATTTCCTCGGTTCGCCTGAAGCCGTTGAATTGGCATCCCTACATCGCGCCGGTCGAGCTATCCGAGGCCACGCCGGAACAGCTTGACGCGATGAAGGTCACGCCATCGGCCAAGAAAGTTTCGGAATATGTGCGCACCCTTGCGCATGACCCAGAGAGCTATCTTGCCCGCACCATCTTGTTCAACGCAATCATGTATGTCGAAGGCGGGCTTGCTCGTCCCGACCGCGAACTTGGTGCATTGGGCGCCTCGATCGTTAATGGCTGCAAATTCTGTGCCGTAGTTCACGCCCGCAGGCATGCAGAGCTGACCAAGAGCGACGAAGTGGTCACCGCCCTGTATCTCGACAAACCTGAAGCGCTCGGCCCACGCGATGCAGCAATCTACAGCTTTGCCCGCCGCCTGTCGGCGGCACCGTCGGTAGCGACGGCGGACGATATCGCCGCGCTTCGATCTGTCGGCATGGATGAGCGCGAAATCATAGACCTGATCCACGCCATATCGATCTTCGGCTGGGCAAACCGGCTGATGCACGTTCTCGGCCATGCGGAGAGCGGGTGATGATTGTCGCATACGGTCAAGGCACTCCGTCCCATACTGTGAAGGGCACCAACCAGAATGCTTGAACTCAAAGATATAAAGCTGTCTTACGGAAGCACGCAGGTCCTGAACGGCGTCAATCTCTCGGTAAAGCGAGGTGACGTTGTGTCAATTATCGGTCCCAGCGGCACCGGCAAGACCACCCTGCTGAAATGCATCAACTACCTGGTTAAGCCGGCATCTGGAACCATCGCGTTCGATCAGATTCAGATGGATTACCAGCGCGCCGACAAGGCAGCCATCCAGGCGATCCGGCTCCGGACAGCGATGGTCTTTCAGCAATTCAACGTCTTCAAGAACATGACCGTCCTCCAAAACGTCATGGATCCGCTGGTCGTCGTGCAGCGCAAGTCCGCGGACGAGGCGCGGGAGATCGCCTTGCGGGAGCTCGAGCGGGTCGGCCTCACCCCGAAGCGGGACAGCTATCCCTCCCAGCTGTCGGGCGGCCAGCTCCAGCGCACCGGCATCGCGCGCGCCCTGGCGGTTCGTCCCGACGTGATACTCTTCGATGAGCCTACGTCATCGCTGGATCCCGAGCTCGTCGGTGAAGTTCTAAAGGTGATCAAGGATGTCACCTCGTCAGGGATCACTTCACTGCTTGTGACCCACGAGATGCAATTCGCAAAGAACATCTCCAACCGGATCGTTTTCATGGATCGTGGCGTGGTTGCCGCCGATGGCAGCCCGGCTGAAATCTTCGATGCACCTTCCAGCCCGCGACTTGCTCAATTCCTGCAGTCAGAACTTGCTTTTCAATAGCTCAACAAGAAGGGAACCTAAGAAATGTCTGCAATCACATCCAGTTTGTCCCGCCGCGCTGCCTTGGCTGTTGCCGGCGGCATCGCAATCGCCCTTGCAACTGTGGGGATCAGTCACGGCGAAACGCTCCGGACGATCAAGATCGCCACGTCTGCCGAATCCAAGCCGCTGGCATGGGGCGCGATCGGCGTCGAGCCGCAAGGCTATGAGCCCGATCTCCTGAGGGCGATCAACGCAAAGCTGCCGCAATACAAGTTCGAGATGGAAGGCGTCTCGGATATCGCGCAGGAAACTGGCCTCGCCACGGGCAAGTACGACATCGCGGTCGGTGGCTACTACAAGTCCCCCGAGCGCGCCAAGCAGTTCCTCATTCCGGAAAATCCTATGGGCGCCAGCCTGATGAAGATTTACAGCAAGAAAGACAGCGGCATTAAGGAAATGAAAGACCTGGTCGGCAAGAGGATCGTTCCGACCACGGCCGGCGGTGGAACCTACAAGTTCATCATGAATTGGCAGAAAGAAAACCCGCAATACAAGCTCGATGTTACGGCGTCGAGTGCCGGTATTCCCTACCCGAACCGGCTTGACGAAGTTCAGAATGGCAAGTTCGACGCTCTCGTCCTGCCGTCGAATCTCGGTGAGCAGACCGTCATCGAGCAAAAGAAACTCGATATCGTGGCGTCCGAACCAGTGTTCAGCAACAACACCTACATGCTGATCCACAGATCTGACGAGAACAAGGTTCTGGCCGACGATGTGAACAAGGTTCTCAAGGAATTGAAGGGCGACGGCACGATCGAAAAGCTCTCGCAGAAGTGGTTCGGCGAGGGCATCGTCCAGTACATGAAATAGCACGGCCGTCGACGACCATATTCGCTAGTCAGCGGCAAGGCTGAATTGCAAGAAGGAGCGTTTCAAAGTGGATGTATCTGCTATGATTCCCGAGTTGCTCTCGGCACTGCCGCTGACGCTCGCCATCACGTTTACAGCCCTCATTTCCGGGTTCTGCCTGGCTCTCATCGCGACAACCCTCCGGGTCCGCAGGGTGCCAGTCATCAGTCACCTGGTGGACCTCTACGTGTCCTATGCCCGCAGTGTTCCTGTCGTACTGCAGTTGTTCGTCGCGTTTTATGGGCTTCCGCTGTTGGTGATCCTGTTCGGCGCCAAAGATTTTATTTCGGCGACGATGGCTGCCATGGTGGGGTTGAGCCTCTACCACGGCGGCTATCTGTCGGAAGTTATGCGGCCTGCATACCTGGCCGTCGATCGCGGCCAGCACGATGCGGCCGACAGCCTTGGATATACGTTCCGACAGAAAATTACTCGCGTCGTCGGCCCGCAAGCGGTGCACTTCGCTTTGCCGGGCTATGGAAACTCCATCATCTACCTGATCCATAACGTTGCGCTGGTCATGTACATCGGGGCGGCCGACGTCATGGCGACCGCGCATCTGATCATGGAGCGCGATTACAACCAGTTCCAGTTCGAAACCTACCTCGTCCTGGCGGTCATCTATTCGCTGATGTGCCTGGTCGCATGGCTCATCGTGCGCTTCTTCGAGCTTCGATCACCGATGCAAGCGCCTGAGGCGACGACAACAACTCCGATCAAGAACCAGCTCCTCGCGAGCGTCTGACGTAAGGGTATTCAACCATGTTTGATACCGATATTTTGCTTCAGGACACGCAGGAAATTCTGAGTGCCGTACCCGTGACAATTGCAATGGCGCTCATGATTTTCGTCCTGTCGACGATAGTCGGCGGCATATTCGCGCTTATCGAATACAGACGGGTGCCGGTGCTGCGAGAGCTCATCATGACTTACAAGATCGTCTTCAAGGGCGTTCCGATGGTCATCGTGATTTTCCTCGCCTATTTCGGTCTGCCGCCCGCATTCCAGTTCCTGTTCTCATTGCTGGGGATCAACTTCAACGCCCACGAAACCCCCAATTGGGTCATCCTTGTAGTTGCGATTACCGGCTGTGTCGCCGCGTTCCAATCGGAGATTATCAAGGGAGCCCTGAATGCATTCGACACCGGTCAGTCGGACGCAGCCCATTCGCTGGGCTATACGGGCGGCCAACTGTTCCGACGTATCCTATTTCCCCAGGTGGCCCTCACGGCAATTCCTGACCTGACAACTTCGATGATGGTCATCATGAAGGCCCTTTCTCTCGGATTCGCCATCGAGGTTGTCGATATCTTCGCCCAGTCCCAGTTGACCGCCGCGCTGAACTACTACTACCTCGAAGCCTTCGTTATTGCCGTCGTGATCTATATGGTGATTGCCTATATCGTCACACAGATTGCCGACAGGCTGGAGCAGGCGCTGAGGGTGCGGACGTGAGGGCAAGTATGTGGGTCAGGATCGCCAAGCTTCGGATATCGAGCCGCACCTGGGAGACAATTCTTTTGGGGATGAAAAGCCCGAGGAGAACCTCAAATAGCCGATGTATGTACCGGTGATTTGACGCGATTCCATAGACAGCGGTCCGCCGCTATCACCATCCCGCGCCACGACGTGCATGCATAAGCGTTCGCCGTGCCCTATTCTGAAGCTCGAGCTTAAAGCGATCGAACGATCGTGCTGAGTGCTGCCTTCGGGAGCAACGCTCATCGGTTGCGCTGAGGTGCCCTCACCCGGGCCCCCACACGTGAGCGAGCGCGCTGCTTGTGGTCGTACTGTGGTCAAACTGCCGGGAGCATCTCCAAGAGCGACCGCGTTGATTAAGAAGCTAGCTAGGCCCCCAACGCGTTCCGACGCCCGGCCTCTTTTATAAGCGCCGCAATTCGGCTGGAGGGGCAAGGCAAAAAGTTCGAAAAGCTTCCAAGAACCCCCGTCGATCCCCAATTGTAGAACCGTAAAAAGACCGATTTGGACCGAATCTGACTTGCGCGCCGCGACGTGAACGGCGGCTTTGAGCCTCTTTGCGGGCAATGGGCACAGGACCTCGGGCATGACGAGGCGCACAAGCTGCTCAGCGATATCCTTGACCGAGAGAAGGCCCAACAAGACAAGTTGATGTCCCGGCCTTCGGAGGCGTCAACAGTCATCCCTTTGCTTCTTGGGGGCGGTTTCATCGGATTTACTCGGGCTGAACGTGACGGTCGCTCGACTTGCCGCCAACGGAGAGCGATGGTCGGGTGTGCTACTCAATGCGATCACTGGGAAGAAAGGTCATGACCGCGCTTGCCTTCTATTCCGTCGGAACATGGCGCGTTTGTCCTTCCACTCGTAGAGTGAATAGACGATCGGGATGAACCATGGCTTGCCTCGGTAGAACGGCACTGCCTTCGGCGGCGGATCGAAGTCGAAAGCCGATCGGGCCTTCTCCGTCTCGCCAAGAAGTTTGAAGGCTGCCTTCTTGCCGAGCCAGGGCGCCCAAACCACGCCAGAGCCGCAGAAGCCAGTGGCGTAAACCGTGTCTCCCAAAGTAAACATGCGTGGGATCATGTCTCGGTTCATCGCAACCTGCCCGAACCAGCTATGCGTAAGACCAATACCCGCCAGTTCGGGGAATATGCGGCCAAGTTCGGAGCGCAGGTGTGTGGTGGGGGCGAGCGGGTCCCCTTCCGTCGTGCCGTCGCGCCCGCCAAAGAGAATGCGTGAGCCGTCTGGCGATGGACGGTAGTAGTAGCTGAGCTGCCTCGTGTCGCCGTACATCATCCGCTTCGGCATCAGGCGCTCCATAACGCCGTCACCCAGGGGCTCAGTGGCGACGATGCGACTTCGTACCGGCACGAGTCGACGGCGAAGCCAGCGATCGAAGCCATCAGTATAGGCATTGGTGCACACCAGCACCTTCTTCGCAAACACCTCGCCGCGCGATGTGGCCACGCGCACGCCACCCACCTCCGCACTTGTCCCCAGAACCGCGGTGTTCTCATGGATGACCGCATCTGTCGCCTGGGCGACCCGCAGTATGCCGGAAAGCAGCTTGGCGGGGTGAAGCCCGCCGATATCCATGCGCACGAAGCCACCAGAGTAGAAGTCGGTTCCGATGTATCGCGGCACTTCCGCGCGGGCGACTGAATACGCCTCAATCCCGAGAAAACGTTGCAATAGCTCGGCGTAGCGGCTCAATTCGTCAGAATCGTGTTGATTTATCGCTCCATCGAAAAGGCCCGATAGGAAGAATTCGCACTCCACCCCCTCCTCTTGAAGGAAGCTCCAAAGATCCTCCCGGGCAGCCTGTCCTTCCATCAAGATGCCGTTGGCGCGAGCTTCTCCAAACCTCCTGATCAACTCTTTACGGCCCGGCCTGATGCTGCCGCTCGCCATGCCGCCGTTGCGGCTGGATGCGGCTTGCCCTATCGGCAACCGGTCGAAAAGCTGAACGCTGCGCTCGGCCCTTGCAAGCTCAATGGCCGCCGACAGCCCAGCATAGCCGCCGCCGACGATGGCGACGTCGCATCGAGGGGCCACCGGCCGCACCGGCAAGGGAGAAAAGGAGCAGTCGTCCCACCAATACGGCACGGACTTGAAGGGGCGTGTGGAATCTTCGATATCCATGGCGTGCATCTTGGTCCAATCAGCTCACAGGGGTTCCGCTCAATCGCGGGAGACCCATAGCTTTCGTGTCGTTTCGATCACCCGCCAGACCCCCGTGAACCCGGGATGCATCACGAAAGCATCGCCCGCCGCGATTCGACGTGGCTCGAACCCGTCCTCGATGAGTTCCGAGACCCCCGAAAGGATATAGCAGAACTCGAAGGTTTCGCCCTTGACGGAACGATAGGCGCCGGGCGTGACCTCCCATACGCCGGCCTGCACCTGTCCATCGGCGGTTTGCGCGATATCCCAAGTCAGAAAACGCGGATCGCCTTCCACGCGTCGTTCCGGCAGCGGTTCGCCTCTCCTAGGTTCGGGGAGATTGTCATGGTCGACGAAGGTAAGCTTTGACATGGAGGACCTTTCAGCGTGCGGAGCGCGTCTCGAAAGACAAGCGCCTTTCGATGACATTCAGAGCAGTCAGACAGACGACGTTGATCACGAGATAAAAGACGGCGGTGATGACGAAAATTTCCATGATAGCGAATGTCTCGCTCATCAGCCGTTTGGCATAGCCGGTGATTTCAAGGACCGTTATGGTGGAAGCTAGGCTCGATTCCTTGACGATAACGGCGACCTCAGTGCTGTAGGAAGGCAAGGCCTGCCGCAGCGCCAAGGGGAATTTTATACGCTGGAAGATC
Source organism: Mesorhizobium sp. M0166 (assembly GCF_040322255.1). NCBI lineage: Bacteria > Pseudomonadati > Pseudomonadota > Alphaproteobacteria > Hyphomicrobiales > Phyllobacteriaceae > Mesorhizobium > Mesorhizobium sp. M0166. The sequence goes on from NZ_JAMYTD010000007.1 coordinate 129,506, forward strand.
ACCCACGGGGACATGCCGCAGGCCTCCGCCGCTTCGATCAGCCCACGCGGCAGCGAGAGGAGAGCGGTGCGGAAGATTTCCGCCGTGTAGGCACCCGTGTTGAGAATGACAGCGAGGATGGCGGCATGCAGACTGTCGCCGATCAGCCACCAGATGATCGTATTGTGGCGTATGAAACCGATCTGGGCGAGGCCGTAGTAAATGACGAAGATCTGCACGAGCATCGGCGTGCCCCTGAAAACCGCGCAATAGAAATCGGCGCATCTCCGGATCGTGCCGACTTGAGACGTGCGGGCTGTTGCCAACAGAATGCCGAACGGCAACCCAATGCCGATCCCGAAGATTGCAATCAGCAGAGTTGTCTTGGCGCCAACGAAAAGAAATGGAACCGCATAGGTAATGATGCCGAGATCCATTTTACCCTCTATCGAAGCCGCGATTGAAGTATTTTTCGGCGCGGTTGAACAGAACCTGGCTCACCGCGGTCATGGCAAAAAACATCGCGGCCGCAAGGCAATAGAACAGAAGCGGCGAACGGGTGATGCCGGCGGCGACCGCTGCTGTGCGCATCAGTTCCTGCATGCCGACGACGGAGACCAGCGACGTATCCTTGATCGTCATTTGCCATACGTTGTTGATCCCGCCCAGAGCAAGTCGGAGGGCAAGCGGCAGCGTCACGCGAAAAAAGGTCAAGCGTGGCGTCAACGAAAGCGATCGGGCCGCTTCCAGCAGGCCAACGGGTACGGCCTGCAGTGCGCCTCGTATGACTTCAATCGAGTAGGCGCACGAGATGGCGGCGATTGCGATAACACCGACAATGAGCGGATAGGCGTTTTCGGCGCTGTTCGCATAGCCGAACGCGGAGGCGATTTTCTGTACCCAATCGACCGAGCCGAAAAACAGGAGATAGATAACCAGCAGTCCCGGAATGCCGCGAATGACGATGCTGTAGGCATCGACAACCTGCGACAGGACAGGCAGCCGGCGCCAACGAAGGATGGCAAGCGGTATTGCCGCCGCCAGTCCCAGGACCACGCCGAGAAAACCGATCAGAACCGTAGTGCCGGCGCCGCGCAGCAGTGCAAGGGCCCAGCCCTTGTCCACCATCAGCACCCAAATCTCGTTCAACATGAAAAACATCCCGGGACCGTCGCGGCAAAGCCGCGACGGTCTGTTGGCTGTCGGAGGATCACTTCTTGCACGGGATGGTGTAGTCGTCCTTGAACCAGTTTTGCGAGGTCGCCTTTACTGTACCGTTGGTGATCATGTCACAGAGCGCGGCGTCCAGCTTGGCTTTGAGCTCGGTATTGCCCTTACGCAGGCCGACGCCCATGCCATAGCCCAGCGTTTCGTGATCGTCCGCACCGGTGACCTTGACGTCGATGCGGGCAAAGTTGGCTCCGTCCGGCGAGCCTAGGAAATCGACCCAGGTCGGGGAATCGCCAAAGGCGGCGTCGAGCCGGCCTGTCGCCAGATCGGAATTCTGCTGGGTAGTGGCATCGTAGGTCTTCAAGTCTGCGGTCGGAATATGTTTCTTGATGAACTGTGCGTAGGTGGTGCCGTTCACGACACCTATGGTTTTTCCGGCCAGCGCCTTTTCAATTTCCGCAAGGCTCTTCAGCCCGACGAGAGGAGAATCCTTGGGAACCACAAAATACTGGGGCGTGGTTGCGTATGGAATGGAGTAGTCGATCTTCTTCATTCTCTCGTCGGTGATGCCGAGACCCGAGATGATGACATCGAAGCGATCCTTGTCCATCGACGGAACCAGCGAACTGAACGTCTGAACCACGAATTTGCACTTGACCTTAAGTTCGGCGCAGATGCCGTTGGCGATATCGGCGTCGAAGCCGGTGACGTTGCCGTTGGCATCGGCCATGCTGAATTGCGGCGCATCGCCCTCGGTGCCGACGCGCAAAACGCCGTCCTCGGCCCGTGCGATGCCCATTGTTGTCGTCAGGATAAGGCAGGATGCGAAGACCGAGCGAAATGAGTTCTTTGCGAGCATGTAATTTCCCCTTTTTTTGCTTTTGGTTGATTGCCGCTATCAAGCGGCGGTTGAAATAACGCTGGAAAGGAACCGCTTCACCGCTTCTGATGCGGGACTGCAAAACAGTTCTTCCGGCACGGCATCCTGCTCAACGGTACCTTTGTGCAGGAATATCATTCGGTTCGACACCTCCCGTGCGAACCTCATTTCATGCGTGACGAGGAGAATGGTCGCCCCCTCGCCGGCAAGCGTTCTGATGACCTTCAAGACCTCGCCGACCAGTTCGGGATCAAGCGCGGAGGTTGGTTCATCAAAAAGCATCAGTTTAGGCCGCATCGCCAGGACACGCGCGATTGCCACGCGCTGCTGCTGGCCGCCCGAAAGCTGGCTTGGATATCGGTGGCGAAAGTCGGCCATGCCCACCTTCGAGAGGGCGGAGAGCGCTGTTTCTTCCGCTTCCCGCTTGTCCTGCCGCAGCACGTAGATCAGTGCTTCGGTCACATTTCCGAGCACGGTCCGATGGGGCCATAGATTGAAGCTCTGAAACACCATGCCGATGCGGCGGCGAAAAACCCTGATATTGGCCGCGTTGACGATTTCCGTTTCGTGGCGTTCGTTCTGGACGGCGGAAATCGCGTCGCCCATCACCTCGATCTCGCCCGAGCTCGGGGTTTCGAGGAAATTAATGCATCGGAGCGCGGTGCTCTTTCCTGAGCCGGAAGAACCAACCAGGGAAATGACCTCGCCCTGCCGCATCTGGAAGCTCACCCCGTTTAGAACGCTGGTTGCGCCGAAGGCTTTGCGAAGTTCGTGAACTTTCAGAACAGGGGCCACGCCGTTTCCATCCACTCCACCGTTGCTCCGCCGCTTCAACCTTCGATCGTTTGGGCGATCTCGTTTACGGCCGCCTTGGCGATCGAGACCATCTCATCGATTTCGGATTCCGTCATAACAAGGGGCGGCGCAAACCCTAGAATGTCTCCATGCGGCATGGCACGGGCAATGAGATTGCGGTCGCGCGCCGCCTGAGAGATGCGGACCCCGACCTTCAGGGTTGGGTCGAACGCCTCTTTGGTCTCGCGGTCCGCGACGAATTCAACAGCGGCCATCATGCCGACGCCACGCACTTCCCCGACAATCGGATTCTGCTCGAAGGCCGCCTTAAGGCTCTTCAGAAGGTAGGCGCCCCTGCTGGCGGCCTGTCCGGGGAGATCCTCACGCTCGACTATGTCGAGTACGGCATTCGCCGCCGCCGCCCCGATCGGATGCCCCGAATAGGTATAGCCATGCGAGAAGGGGCCGACTCTGGGCGTCGCCTCCTCCATGACTTGGTAGATTTCCTCCGAGATGATCGACGCCGACAGCGGCGCGTAGGCGGAAGTCAGCCCCTTGGCGACGGTAACCAGATCCGGTTCTATCCTATAGAGGTCCGAGCCGAACATGGCCCCGGTTCGGCCAAAACCGCAAATCACCTCGTCGGCGATCAGAAGCACGTCGTATTTCTTCAATACGACCTGTATATTGGCCCAATAGCCCGCTGGTGGGGGCGTGAGCCCGCCAGTCCCGAGCACCGGCTCGGCTATGAAAGCGGCGACGGTTTCGGGCCCTTCGGCAACAATCAGCGCCTCCAGCTCATCCGCGCGGCGCTGCGAGAACGCCTCCTCCGTTTCGCCCGGCAGGGCGCCGCGATAGAAATGCGGCACACCCGTGCGGAGGATGCCGGAAATAGGCAGATCCATATGATCGTGATAAAAACTCATTCCCGTCATCGAGCCGGATACCACCGAACAGCCATGATAGCCGCGCTCTCGGGCTATGATCTTCTTCTTCTTCGGCCTACCGCGCAGATTGTTGAAATACCAAACGATCTTGGCCTGTGTCTCGTTGGCGTCGGACCCAGAAAGCCCGTAGAAGACTTTCGACATGTTACCTGGCGCCATCCTGACGAGCCGATCCGACAGGCGGGCGAGTTCTTCGGTGGTGTGCGCAGCATAAGAATGATAGTAAGCCAGCTTATAGGCTTGGCGCGCAATGGCTTCCGCGACCTCAGTTCGGCCATAGCCGATATTGACGCAATACAGTCCCGCAAAGCCATCGATGTATTCCCGTCCGCTGGCGTCCCGGACGCGGACCCCTTTGCCGGTTTCCATGATCGTCGGCTCATTCGCGCCCGAAGCAAAATCTTTCAAATAAGTGAAGGGATGCAGAACCGAACGGCGGTCCATTTCGGCAATATCGGCAGTATTTGTCATCCTCGGATCCTCAAGCGGCCTCCAGGTCCATGAAATGCCAAGGGTGTTGAAACCTTTTCGCCCCTTGGCCGCAGCGACTGCGGCGTCCAGATCAAGCCCGTTACTGATCGCGCCCCGCGAGATTTCCCGCCCCGTCGCCGGATCGGCGTTCCCCATTTCTTCGGCTGCACTCTTCCAGGCTCCGCCAATGAAGAACTGCGAGCGCAGAAGCCCCGGACATTGAACCGGGCGAGCGCTGGTTGCGCCTTTGTTGCCGTATTTCGTTTTCCGTTCTCGACGACAGTCTTCATAAGCTAAGGCTATTGACATGAGACAAAGATTTTCGGCTTATTCGATCCAAAGTTCGCAGAAATGCTGCTTGTTTGAAGCCAATGCGAGGAAAACATGCGAACCTCTCTCAAGCTTGATCGGCTGGATTCTCGCTTGCTGAACATCCTGCAAACCCACAACCGCTCCAGCACGGAAGAGCTTGGGCAAATGGTCGGTCTCTCGGCAACGGCCGTCCAGCGTCGTCTCAAGCGGCTTCGTGACGAGGGTGTGATCGAAGCTGACGTCTCGATCATCAAACCTAAAATGGTCGGCCGCCCTGTTGCGATGTTCGTGCTGGTTTCGCTCGAGCGCGAACGGGCTGACATTGTCGACCGTTTCAAGCAATCGATCCGCCAGACGCCTGAAGTGATGAACGGTTACTATGTGACCGGGGAATCGGATTTCGTCCTCATAGTGACATCCCGAAGCATGGAAGACTACGAGGCCTTCACGCGGAAATTCTTCTACGAGAACCCAGACATTAAGGGATTCAAGACGATGGTCATCATGGACCGCGTGAAGGTCGGATTCTCCATGCCGATCAATTTCGACGATTTTAATAAGTGATGCCTTCGTTGGATGCCGATTGGCGGATCACAGAGGGTGGGCGCTAGCCTTCGGCCCAGGGGATTCGTGCTGACATTCACGACCAGGGAGGGCACGCGCCAGAACGTCGATGCCTCGTCAAATTCTTTCTAAAACCGAATTTAATGTCCCGAGTTGCCCTATAAGCGCACGCAATTCGGCCTGAGGCGCGACCCAGAAAGTTCGAAAAGCTTCCAAGAACCACAGGTAAACTGGACGCCGCAGCGGACAATGAGGTTCACGGATATCCCGGCGAACATCAGCAGAGGAGCGGTCAATATCGTCGGCAGAAGAGCGTCCGAAAAGGGCTGTCGGCGGTTCAATCGTGGGAACGAAAAAAGAAGAGAAGCAGAACTTTCATGTGCGATTTTTGCACACGGTGTCCCGCAACTATCTGATATTACTTATCTATCTGTCCCATCCATCATCGGCGCCACGGCAAGTTTGTGACGTAGCATATTCATTTTACTATTTTCTCTGTCTCAGTCCGTCCGATACTCCGTTCGAATGACAGAGCAATTTGGCAAGAGATGCACACCCAACTAAACCCGATATACGATTTTGCCGCCGCAACTGAAAGCAATTTGGTCACGTCACACACCTCGCTGTACGCACCAGTTAGACGCCTTCCATGGAACGATGAACCGCGTTGGCGGCAAACCAGTCAGCCAAGGCGAAGCGTGTTGCGGGCGATCTGCCACGCGGATTCGACATGCCGCCGCGCCGCCGCCTCCGCCTCGTCCGGCTTGCGCGACCGGATTGCATCCATGATTTCGGTCATTTCGGCGATCGCCGGCTCGCGGCGGTTCTCCGATGCGATCGTCATTGAGCGGAGCTGATTGATGCGGACATTCAGCCCCGTCACGATTTCCCAGGCAATGCGCTTGTCGGCGGCCTCGAACAGCGTTTCGTAGAACTTGGTCGTTGCCCGCATCACCTCGACAGGCGCACCGAACGCCCACGCCTCAAGCAGGTTCGTCAAGGCGTCATCGAGCAAAGCGATCTGCGCGTCCGTGGCCGTTAGGGCGCAAGCCCGCGCCGCGATGCCCTCGAGCAGCGCCCGCAATTCATAGATTTCGTCGGTGCGGCCGAGATCCGGCTTGGCCACGGCGGGTCCGTGGCCCGGTATCATCTGCACCAGGCCTTCCGCCTCCAGCTGCCGCAGGACCTCGCGCACGACGGAACGGCTAACCCCGAGCTGATCGCATAGCGGCCGCTCGACCAGCCTTTCACCAGGCTGGAAATGGAAGCCCATGATCGCTTCACGCATGCGCTCCAGCGCCAGCGTCCTCAGCGTCTTGGCAGAGCGGTCGATCCGCAGCGTATCGCCTGACATCTTCTCTCCCTACCCCGATCCGGCCACAAAACAGATTCCATAGCCGATTGACAAGGCTCCTGGTGCTCCATAGTATGGTATACCATAATATGATGTAAAGATTTCGGCGTTGCACAGCGCCATGGCGACCGAGGACTTTCATGAAACCAGCCATTCGAAAGATCGTCACCTACATCGAGAACACGCTAGTCGAGGGCGGTAAGGAAGCCCCAAAACCGTTGCGTCTGATAGGCGTCGCCGCCGTGCTGACAAACCCTTGGGCGGGCCGCGGTTTCACCGACGACCTGTCGCCGGAGATCCGTGTCATTGCTCCCGTCCTCGGCGAACTGCTGACCCGCGAGATTATCGCCGTTGCCGGTTCCGGCGAGGCAATAGAGGGTTATGGCAAGGCCGCGGTCTGCGGCACGGCGGGCGAGATCGAGCACGCATCGGCGCTGATCCATACGCTGCATTTCGGCAACCATTACCGTCGCGCGGTCGGCGCCAAGACCTATCTCGCCTTCACCAATCTGCGCGGAGGGCCGAACACCCCGATCATGATCCCGCTGATGGACAAGAACGACGAAGGCCGCCGCTCCCACTATCTGACCGTACATTTCCAAATCGGCGACGCGCCCGCGCCCGACGAACTGGTGGTGGCGCTTGGCGCTTCGATTGGCGGCCGCCCGCACCATCGTATCGGCGACCGCTATCAGGACCTCAAGGAGGTCGGAGACCTGCATGGCTGACGTCGCTGCCACCGCATGGGTCCGGGACACGGCTCCGGACGGCACCGGCTTCATCCGCGCCGGCTCCGACGCGCCGGTTCTGCTCATTCACGGTGTCGGCATGAACGCCGCGATCTGGCACGATCAGATCGCGGCGATGAAAGACCATCATGACCTGATCGCCATCGACATGCTCGGCCACGGCGTTTCACCGCTGCCGCCGGAAGAAGCCAGCCTGTCGGATTTCGCCGATCAGGCGGTTCGCCTGCTCGACCATCTTGGCGTGGCGTCGGTGTCGATCGTCGGCCATTCGATGGGCGCGCTGGTCGCACTGGAAATCGCCCTTCGCGCCCCTTTGCGCGTTCGCGCCATCGTGTGCCTCAACGCGGTGTTCCGCCGCCCCGCGGCCTTGACGCAGGCCGTGCGCGAGCGGGCGGCCGCGCTTGGCCCCCGTGGCAATCCTTCCGCCATTGCGGCAACACTTGCCCGCTGGTTCGGCGACCCGCTGCCTGCGAACCTTGTCGACGCGGCCTCTACCGCGCGCGCCGCCCTTGAAAGGGGCGAACCCGAAGGCTACGCGCGCACCTATCGCCTCTTTGCCCGTGCCGATGCCGAGCATGCCGATGCCCTCCCGAGTCTTGCCGCACCGGCCCTGTTTATGACCGGGTCGCAAGACAGCAATTCGACCCCGGCCATGTCGGCGGCGATGGCGAGGCTTGCGCCGCACGGTCAATGCCTCGTGCTCAATGGAGAAAGGCACATGATGGCAATGGCTTCACCTGAAAAAGTGACCAAACACATCATGGAATTTCTCGACACGGCAGGAGACGCTGGCGTGAACCCGGAGACGGATGCAGTCTTTGACAGCGGCGAATTCCGGCGCGCGCTCGGCTCCTTCCTGACCGGTGTCACCATCGTCACAACGATCAGCACGGAAGGCGAACCGCGCGGCTTCACCGCCAACTCGTTCACCTCGGTCTCGCTCGAGCCGCCGCTGGTGCTTGTCTGCATCGCCAAGAGGGCGCTGGGGCACAGTGCTTTTTCGACGTCGAGAGGTTTCGCCATCAACATCCTGTCAGAGGACCAGAAGGCCCATTCCGGCATCTTCGCTTCCAAAGCAGCGGACAAGTTCGCGGCCGTGAGCTGGCAACCGGGCCGGACCGGCAATCCGCTGATCGACGGCTGCGTTGCGGTGTTCGATTGCGGCATGGAGCAGCTGGTCGATGCTGGCGATCACTCGATCCTCATCGGCCGCGTCCGTGACTTCAGTCACAACGGAGCTCAGCCCCTCGGTTATTGCAGAGGCACCTACGTCACGCCTGGCCTCAGCCAGGAGGCCCTGGCGGCGGCGCCCCCCGATACGGAGATCGGCGCCATTCTCGAGAATGAGGGCCGTGTGCTGTTCTTCGCAACGGCCGATGGGTTTCATGAATTGCCAGCCGGACGCGGATTGGGCACGCCGAACGATGCGCGCAGTCTCAAGGGGCGCCTTGCCGCCAAGGCCATAGACGCCCAGCTCGGCTTCCTGTTCGCGGTGTGGGACGATGCCGCCGAACCCTGGCGCACGCATGTTTATTATCGCGGAACGGTCGAGGGACCCTATTCCGACGATCGCCAGATGCGGCTTGTCGACATCGAGAAGATCGCGGATCTGAAGATCGCCGATCCCGCAGTGCGTTCGATGCTTGCCCGCTATGCGCGCGAACGTACGGAAGATGCATTCGGCGTCTATGTCGGCAACGAGGTCGAAGGCGAAGTCCGGCCGCTCGCCAAGCCCTCTCCTTCTCAAATTCGTCTTTCCGGCCGCGGGTGAAACCGATGAAATTTTCGCTTTTCGTCCACATGGAGCGGTCGGATCTGGCAAAGCCGCATTCCGAGCTTGTCGGCGAGTTGGAGGAGCTGGTGCTGCAGGCCGAAAAGGCAGGATTCGAGACTGCCTGGATCGGCGAGCATCACGGGATGGAATTCACCATCTCGCCGAATCCGTTCATCAACATCGCCTGGCTCGCCGCCAAAACCAGGCGCATCCGGCTCGGCACCGGAACCATCGTCGCGCCATTCTGGCACCCGATCAAGCTTGCCGGCGAAGCGGCGATGGCCGACGTCATCACCGGCGGCCGTCTCGACATCGGCATTGCGCGCGGCGCCTACGCTTATGAATACCAGCGACTTTTCCCAGGCCTCGAGGCCTGGGGTGCCGGCCAGCGTATGCGCGAGATGGTGCCAGCGATCCGGGGCCTTTGGGATGGTGACTTCGAACTCGCCGGCGAGTTCTGGTCGTTTCCTGCAACCACCTCGTCGCCCAAGCCGTTGCAAAAGCCTTATCCGCCGATCTGGGTGGCCGCACGCGATCCGAACTCGCACGACTTTGCGGTTTCCAGCAAATGCAACGTCCAGGTTACGCCGCTTGCCTCGGGCGATGACGAAGTGGCCAGCCTGATGGAGCGTTTCAACGCGGCGTGCAATGCCCACCCCGACGTACCAAGGCCGGAGATCATGCTGCTTATGCATACTTTCGTCGCCGAGGACGCCGCGGATGCTGACCGGCTCGCGCAGGATCTGTCGCAGTTCTACTGCCAGTTCGGCGCCTGGTTCCAGAACAAGAAGCCGGTGCACCAGGGCATGATGGAAGCGCTGACCGAAGACGAGATCGGGGCCATGCCGCAATATGCGCCTGACAAGATCAAGCAGAACCTGGTCATTGGCGAAGCCGACGAGGTGATCGCCAGGCTGAAGGCCTACGAAGCGCTCGGCTACGATCAGTATTCGATCTGGATCGACAGCGGCCTTTCCCATCAGCGCAAGAAGAAATCGCTGCAGCTCTTCATCGACAGGGTGATGCCGGCCTTTTCCGAGCCGAAAGCTAGATTGCGATGAGCACCACTCAATTCAGGAACTATATGGACGGCAGCTTCGTCGAAGTGGCGGCGACCTTCGACAGCATCGATCCCTCGACGGGCGCGCCATGGGCGACGATGCCCGCTGCATCATCTGATGATGTCGACCGCGCCGTCGAAGCCGCTCACCGGGCGCTGCGCTCCGCCCCGTGGGCAGCGATGACGGCAACGGCACGCGGCAAGCTTCTGGTGAGGCTCGGCGATCTGGTGGTCGCCAATGCCGACCGGCTGGCTGAACTCGAGACACGCGACACCGGCAAGATCATCCGCGAGACCCGCGCCCAGATCGCCTATGTCGGCGACTACTACCGCTATTATGGCGGGCTGGCCGACAAGCACGAGGGCTCATTCGTCCCCATCGATAAGGCCGACATGGAAGTAACCATCCGGCCCGAACCGATCGGAGTGGTCGCCGCCATTGTGCCGTGGAATTCGCAGCTCTTCCTGTCCGCCGTCAAGCTCGGGCCGGCGCTGGCGGCCGGTTGCACCATCGTTCTGAAAGCATCGGAAGACGGCCCTGCCCCGTTGCTGGCCTTCGCCGAGCTCGTCCATGAGGCGGGATTTCCCGCCGGGACCGTCAACATCCTGACCGGCTTCGGCCACGATTGCGGTCACCGCCTGACCAGTCATCCGCTCGTCGCCCGCGTCGCCTTCACCGGCGGTCCCTCGACCGCTCGGCAGATCGTCAGGAATACGGCGGAAAACCTCGCCTTCACGACGCTCGAGCTCGGCGGCAAAAGCCCGGTCGTGGTGTTTGCCGATGCCGATCTGGACAGCGCCGCCAACGCGGTCGTTGCAGGCATCTTCGCTGCCACCGGCCAGAGCTGCGTCGCCGGCTCACGGCTGCTGGTCCAGCGCTCCGTGAAGGACGAACTCCTCGCCCGGCTCAAGCGCAAGGCCGAGGCGATCAGGATTGGCGATCCGCAGGATCCCGCGACCGAAATGGGACCGCTCGCCACCTCGCGCCAGCGCGAATGGATAGAGAAGATCGTTGCTGAAAGCCTGGCCGCCGGCGGGCGGCTGGTCACCGGCGGCATCCGCCCCACGGGCATGGCGGGCGGCTTCTATTACGCGCCGACGATTATCGACGCGCCTGATCAGACCCTTGCCTGCGTGCGCGAAGAGCTCTTCGGCCCGGTGCTCTCGGTGCTTGCCTTCGACAGCGAAGCTGAAGCGCTTTCGCTCGCCAACGACACGAAGTTCGGCCTGGCGTCCGGCGTGTTCACCACCAATCTGGCAAAAGCCCACCGCATGGCGCGCGGCATCCTTGCCGGCGTGGTCTGGATCAACACCTATCGGGCGGTCTCGCCGCTGGTTCCGTTTGGCGGCTACGGCCAATCCGGGCTCGGCCGCGAGGGCGGCCTCGATGCGATCCGCGACTACACGCGTTCGAAATCGGTGTGGATACGCACCTCCGACGACCCGATTCCCGATCCTTTTGTCATGCGGTAGCCGCCGCTGGCCGGAGATGCGCGATCAAGGCGAAAACGACCGATCGCGAACAGACAACAACGAAAACAACAGAGGAGAACGACATGAAACTGATCATCACCGGCATCCTTGCCGGATTTATTGCAACGACAGTTCTGGCAACGACGGACGCAAAGGCCGAGGACATGGTGTTCACCAGCTGGGGCGGGACGACCCAGGAAGCGCAGACCAAATCCTGGGCCGAGCCGTTCACCGCTGCATCCGGGATCAAGGTCATGCAGGATGGCCCGACCGACTACGGCAAGCTGAAGGCGATGGTCGATAGCGGCAGTGTCAACTGGGACGTCGTCGACGTCGAGATGGATTTCGCCATCAAGGCGGCCAAGGACGGTCTGCTCGAGCCGATCGACTTCAAGACCGTGCCGAAGGCCGACCTCGATCCGCGCTTCACCACCGATCACGCCGTCGGCAGTTTCTACTATTCCTTCGTGCTCGCCTGGAACAAGGGCGCCGTTTCGGGTGAACCGGCCGGCTGGGCCGACATGTTCGATCTGACGAAGTTCCCGGGCAAGCGGACCTTCTACAAATGGTCGGCGCCCGGCGTCATCGAGATCGCGCTGCTGGCCGATGGTGTTCCGGCGGACAAGCTCTATCCGCTGGATCTCGATCGCGCCTTCAAGAAACTCGACACCATCAAGTCGGACATCGTCTGGTGGGGTGGCGGGGCGGAGTCGCAGCAATTGATCGCATCTGGCGAAGCAACGTTCGGCCAGCTGTGGAACGGCCGCGTCTTCGCACTGAACAAGGATGGCGCCGATGTCGGCGTCTCCTGGAACCAGAACCTGACCGCAGCCGACGTTCTGGTGGTACCGAAGGGTGCCAAGAACAAGGATACGGCGATGAAATTCCTCGCCGCGGCGAGCGGCCCCGCTGGCCAGGCCAAATTTGCCGAAGCCAGCGGTTATGCGCCGATCAACACCAAGGCCAGGGCAGAGATGCCGGCCGATGCCGTGAAATCGCTGCCGGATGCTCATGTCGACGGACAGATCAATCTCGACATGAACTACTGGGCCGCCAATCGCGACACCATCGCTGCGCGCTGGTATGCCTGGCAGGCGAAATAAGCCCGCCCTTGAACCGCAATGGACGAGACGGTTCGTACCGTCTCGTCCCGTAGCCGGGTCGCTGTCATGTCGGTCGAAACACGCCGGAACTTTGGAACGGTGCGGGTGCCGGCAGGTCTCAATGGCCTGCTGCCGGCCCTGATTCTGATTATGCTGTTCTTCGTCGTCCCCGTGCTGGCGCTGCTTTTGCGCAGTGTCACGGAGCCCGAGCCAGGCTTGCAGAACTATGCTGCCCTGCTTGGTGACGGCACCTATGCGCGGGTGTTCTTCAACACATTCCTGGTCGCGGCGTTGGTCACCATCGTCACGGTCCTTGTCGCCTTTCCGGTCGCCTGGATGCTGGCGATCATGCCTTCGGGACTGGCCTCGATCATCTTCGGCATCATCATCCTGTCGATGTGGACGAACCTGCTCACCCGCACCTATGCCTGGATGGTGCTCCTGCAGCGTACCGGCGTCATCAACCGGACGCTGATGACCATCGGCGCCATCGACCAGCCGCTGCCGCTCATCAACAATCTCACCGGCGTCACCATCGGCATGGTCTATATCATGCTGCCCTTCATGATCCTGCCGCTGGTCGGCACGTTACGGGCGATCGGTCCGATGACGCTGCGTGCGGCGTCGCTGTGCGGCGCAAGCCCTTTCCAAGCGTTCCGCCGCATCCTCCTGCCGCTGTCGCTGCCCGGTGTCGCCGCGGGTGGCCTGATGGTCTTCGTCATGTCGCTTGGCTACTTCGTCACGCCGGCACTGCTCGGCGGCACGTCGAACATGATGCTTGCCGAAATGATCGCGCAGATGGTCCAGTCGCTGCTTAACTGGGGGCTCGGCAGCGCCGCAGCCTTCATCCTGCTTGTCGTCACCATGGCTCTATACGCGCTGCAGGTGCGCCTTGTCGGTGCCGGGCGCATTAGCGGAGGCATCTGAGATGCTGCTCGACTATGACCGCATGGGTGGACTGCGGCTTGCCCTGCTCGGCTTCACCGCGCTGGTCGCCGGCTTTCTTCTGCTGCCAGTGGTCTTCATTGTCCTGCTCTCCTTTGGCTCGTCGCGCTGGCTGGCTTTTCCGCCGCCCGGCTGGACGCTCAAATGGTACCAGGAGCTTTTTGCCGATCCGGCCTGGCTCGACGCCGCGCTGACCAGCGCTCGGATCGCCACCATGACGGCGATCCTGGCAGTAGCGATCGGCCTGCTCGCCTCCTTTGCCCTGGTTCGCGAAAGGTTTGCCGGACGTGAGATCCTGCGCGGCCTGCTGCTGACGCCGATGGTGCTGCCCGTCGTTGTCTTCGCCATCGCAATCTACGCCTTCTTCCTTCGCCTCGGCCTCGGCGGTACCACCACCGGCTTCGTCATCGCCCACACCGTGTTGGCGCTGCCCTTCGCCATCATACCGATCGCCGCGGCGCTCGAAGGGTTCGACAAGTCGATCGAGGACGCGGCAATCGTCTGCGGGGCAAGCCCGCTCGAGGCCAGGCTCAGGATCACCTTGCCGTCGATCCGGATCGGCATCTTCTCCGCCGCGATCTTTTCCTTCCTCGCGTCGTGGGACGAAGTCGTGGTTGCGATCTTTATGGCCAGCCCCAGCTTGCAAACCTTGCCCGTCAAGATCTGGAGCAGTCTGCGGTCGGACCTCAGTCCGGTGATCGCAGCCGCCTCAAGCCTGCTTGTCGGGCTGACGCTTGCCCTGATGGTGGTGACGGCGCTGCTGCAGCGAAAGTTCCGGACATGACCCACCCTTTCCTCTCCATCCGCAATCTGCGCAAGGCGTTCGGGGCGATTGTCGCCGTGCACGATGTCACGCTGGACATACCCAAGGGTGAGTTCCTGACCTTTCTTGGGCCCTCCGGCTCGGGAAAATCGACGACGCTCTACGCGATCGCCGGCTTTCAGGACCCGACTTCCGGCGATGTCTTGCTGGAAGGAAGATCACTGCTTGCAGTGCCCTCGCACAAGCGCAACATCGGCATGGTCTTCCAGCGCTACACCCTGTTTCCGCATCTGACGGTGGCCGAAAACGTCGCTTTTCCGCTGCGGGTTCGCCGCCGGCCGGACGCCGAGGTGAAGAAAAAGGTCGCCGACATGCTGGGCCTGGTGCGGCTCGAAAGCTTCGCCGGGCGCTTACCCGGCGCGCTGTCGGGCGGCCAGCAGCAGCGCGTCGCGCTGGCCCGGGCGCTGGCCTACGATCCGCCGATCCTTTTGATGGACGAGCCATTGTCGGCGCTCGACAAGAAGCTGCGCGAGGAAATCCAGGGCGAAATCCGCCGCATTCATCGCCAGACCGGCGTCACCATCCTCTATGTCACCCACGATCAGGAAGAGGCGCTGCATCTGTCGGACCGGATCGCCCTGTTCAAGGATGGCCGCATTGAGCAGACCGGCACCGGCGAGGATCTCTATCTCAGGCCAGCGACCGACTTCGTCGCCGGCTTCATCGGCAATTCAAATTTCCTCGCCGCCGAACATCTCGACACCACCAACGGCACGACAACGATCCGCATGACAGACGGTTCGGTCATATCCGGAGTGAGGTCCAACGGCACGTTCGGCAAAGGCCAGAAGAGCAGGCTGATGATCCGGCCCGAAGCCTTTAGCATGGAGCGGAGCCCGGCGAGCGCTGAACTGAATGTCGAGATCGTCGATATCGCATTTTACGGCGAGCGCCGGCGGATTGTCGCGCGCACCGCCGCTGGACAGGAGGTTGACATCAGGCCGACCTCCGCCGCCATGCAATCGCAGGGTGTGTCGCCCTGCAGCCGGCAGGTCTTTTTCGATCCGGCGGCGGCGTTCCTGTTTCAGGCTTGACTAAGCCGCGGTGGATCGCCGCCATCCAACGCTTCGCAGCGATGGAGGCGTGCGTAGGATAAGTTGTGGTTCGGTCCATCATCAACTGCGGTCGGCAAGCGCGTAACGTGGTCGACGCTACCGGCGGCTGATTGGATGGCGGGGGCAGCTCCTCTGTCCATTGACAGTCGTGATGCTCGGTTGGAAGATGAAGAAGGTCAGTGGCGATAGCCATACGGGAAGGCAATGGTCCAACCGCCAGATACCGGACACCATCCTGGCAGCGTCGTCGCGGTCATCGTCATTTGTTTGGTCATCGTTGCTTTGTTCTTCATAGGCTTCAGATACTCAAGGCCGGGTCAGGGTACTCTCGTTATTCCTGGCGGTGCGCAGCAGCAATAGTGAATCCGCTCGCTGGCGCGCTGATGCGGAGCCGGTGTCGGGCTGCCAAAGTGCTCCGGCGGACTGGGGGACGCCGCAGGGTGCTCCGGCGTTCGCAGCCGGTCTTTTAGTATCCCGCCGCGGCATTCCTTTCCCACCTAAACGACCAAGCCTGGCCGCTGTGAGGTCGACCATACTGGGAGACGACGAGCCCTCATCCTCCACCAAGCACTAGACGGCCCTGATCAGCCGGAGCAGAGAAAGCGCTTCGAAAAAGCTCCCCTTGCGAAAGGCGAGATAGGTCGGCTCTTCGACACCATGGAACCGGCGCTTGAAGGCCGCTTGCCCCTGCAGGTTGAAGCGGGTGCGATTGACCCAGGGCGAGTCATAGGCACGCTGGAAGGCGTGCCGCCAGAAATCGCTTTCGGCAAAACCGCTAGGTCCGATTTCGACAAGCGGCGACAGGCCCAGGGTGACGACGGAAACACCTTCGTTGCGAAAGCGGTCGACCGCGAACTTGGTCAGGCCGATCTCGGCATGCGCCGAGGCATCGATGTGCTTGCGCTTGAACGAGGTGGTGTAGCCGATGATCTTACCGTCGCTGAACAGCGGATCGAAATCCAGCAAGGCCACGAGTTCCCCATCCGGACCGTGCAGGACGAAACGGCGCATATCGACGCCAAGGTGATCGGCAAAGGGCCTGTTGAGAAATCTCATCTCCCAGCGCTTGACGATGCGGTCGGCCCGCCAATTCTGGGAGAGCCTGGCAATCTCGTCGAGGAAGATAGTCCCGTTGTCCTCTGCGAAAGAAAACCCCTTCCTCAAGAGCCAGCGTTCGGAATAGCGCACTGTCTCGTTGCGCTTTCCGGAAAAGTCGTGTCCAGGCAGGACAAGCCTGGTGTCGACGCCGAGGCGGTTGACCTGATAGCCAAGCCCGGCAAGCACGCGCGCCGTCTGTTCGCCGATCTGCACGAACCACGGGCTGCCGGCAACCTCGATGAAACGTTTGATGTAGTCGCGCCGATCGGCCGGGGCAGCCACTGGATCACCGAGCGCGAAATGATGTCGCGTTTTGCTGCCGTAAGCGATGTAGCCCCGGGCATCGCCGAAGTAGTGAAGCCCCTTCTGCACAGCGGTCGAATAGGCAAGGGAAAAATCACCATGGCGACGGACCAGCGCCAGGCGCTCGACATGGTTCAGCTGCAGCCGCGGTACTTTGGGCCCGCGGTTCTCCAGGAAACGATCGAGGCGTCTTCGCAGTGACGGCATGGTCGACTTTCGCGTGCCGGCTAGGCCGATGAAAGAGCTGACGGACCCCAAACCAATCATATTGCCGCGAGCTGATCCTTACCTGGGTGCGGCATGCTTACCCTGCCGAAACTGCCAGATTCCTAGGCGAAATCAGCCCCCATCCCGCCCCACGGCCGCACCATGCATTGTTGTCGACGCCCAGCGCCTGACGGCTGGTTGCTGCGCCCTTGGCGACACGAAAATCAATGCCACTTTCGCAAGCGCCCAGGTCACCCGCCAAACACGATGTTCTTATCGAACTGCGCTCTGAGAAGATGCCGCTTGATCGGAAGCCAGGAACTCGTCGCGTTCTGCTATCCACAAGTCGGCGTAGTCGACATTCTGCCACTCGGCAAACCACGGGCCGCCGCTCGTATAGTGGACCGCCTTGGGTGTGCCGACCGCAGGCTTTTCATTCCAGCCTTCGAGCCAATTCCACTCTACCGGCAATGAGCCCAAATCTTTGTCGGCAACCCACTGCATTCGGTGAAGATAGGCGCCACTTTCCTGATTCACGACGTCTGGCGTGAGCGATCTGACTGAAGGATGCGCGCAATTGAACAGCATCAGCGACGACCAGTTTTTCCGAGGATAGGACGTCTGGACCACGCCATCCATCTTGGTTGTGGCCTTCGGCGTATAGTCATGCTGGACGCAATAGACCGCCTTGTCCGAGTCCGTATATTTCAGCAGGCCTGCGACGTCACCAAGCCACAGGAAATCGCAATCGCAAAACAGGGCCCAACCCGTGTAGTCGGCGAGAAAGGGCGTGAGGAAGCGCGTGTAGGTGAACTCCGTTGAGGCGAGCGGATCTTTTTCCCGCCAATACAGCCCGCGGGCACGCATCTCGTCCTGTTTGATCGGAATGACGGAGACAGGCGCCGACGCATGTTTGAGCAGCGAGTGTCGCGCGACGTCGTACGCGATCGGCTCGCGGCTGTCCCATCCGATAAATACCCTAAACGCATCAGTCATATTCACTACCCTGGCTTTCGATTTTAACGGTCGTACACTAACTAGTTGGCGATGGCTCGGCAACAATTGCGGTCAACCAAGCCGGTTTGTCACAGATTTGTCCTGGCCTCAGCCTTGCTTTTTTGGTGGCCCTGGCCTCGCATTCCCACTGCGACACGCGCCCATTTCTGATAGGTGTAGCTGGCCGAATACGCGGCCACCATTGCACCAATGGAACCGTCCAGAAATCCCAGCCGGAAAACATAGCTGCGCACATAGGCCCAGACGGAGCGTAAGACCGCCTTGCCTATCGAGCTTTTTTTGCCCTCGGCAAGCAGTTGCGCGGCGGACGCTTCTGCGTACCGGCCGATCTTGTCGTGGGCATCTGCCAAGTCGGTGATGGAATCGTGCTCGATCGGCTGGGATAATCGGCTGACCTTCCCGTTCACCAATACCTTCTCGTGCACGGTGTCGTCGCTGAAGCGCCCGGAGCGGCGACGGAAGAGCCTGAGCACCAGATCGGGCGACCAGCCGCTATGGCGGACAATGTGACCGCAAAAGCGCGATCTTCTCGGTATTTCGAAGCCGTCATAGGCTTTTGCGTCGGCGATTGCGGCCCTTATTTCCGCGCCGAGCGGCGCCTCCACCCACTCATCTGCATCCAGCGAGAGGATCCAATCCCCCGTTGCCGCGGCCAGCGCACGGTTTTTTTGCGCGCCGAAACCGGGCCAATCAACGGTCATCAGAACCTTGGCCCCCAGAGCACCGGCAATCTCCCTGGTTCTGTCGCTGCTGTTGTTGTCGAGAACGACGATCTCATCGGCAAAATGGACCGACCGAAGGCATTGCGCGATGGACGCCTCCTCGTTGCGGGTGATGATAATGACCGAGAGCGCCGGCACGGTCAGAATGTTCCGGCATCAAAGCTGCCACTGTCATTCGAATGCATCTGCAGCATCGGCTCCCGGCCTGTTGGCACACTGACGGTACTAACCCAATTCAACAAAGTCGAAAATCATTTCAGATCAAGGCTTTCATACAGCGCCATCATTCGCTTGATCATGACATTGAAATCATAGTGTTCGGCCGCCGCCCTCACCCGGGCTGCGGTTTCAGGTCGTGACGACAACTGCAGCGCGTGCGCGAGCGCTGCTGCGAGGTCGCTTTCGCTGGCCGCGTCGCAAACGAGCGTCGGCTCGAACCGCTCGACAAGCTCGCGCGCTCCGCAGCCGGTGCTTACCACAGCGGGCAAGCCGCTGGCCATGGCTTCGATGACCACTGTGCCGAAAGGATCATAGATGGAAGGCAGCACTGCAATATCGGCCGCGCCGTACCACGGCAGCATGTCTTTCTGCGGCCCCAGCATCTTGAGCCGTGCGCCGAGACCGAGCCTGTCACCGGCCTGCCTGAAGGCGTTGGCGCGCGAATCATGGCCGATGACCCACAATTCAGGCTCGTCATCGAGCCTGGCGACCGCCTTCATCAGTGCGAGCAGCCCCTTTCGCGCAAAGCCCGAGCCGACAAACAGGACGACCGGCCTGTTTGCGTCGACGTCAAGGCGCGCGCGGATTGTCGCCCGATGCAATTGGCGCAGCTGCGGTTTGAAGCGGTCGAGATCCACCCCGTTGGGAATATGGTGCACATTTTCCGCCGGATAATCGTAGTGACGGACAATGTCCTCTGCCACCATTTTCGAAATGGCAATGACAGCTTTGAGCCGCGAACTGGCATAGGTTGCGCGCTCGAGGCGCAGCGTCTGGCGGTGAAAGGGGCTCAGCGCCATTGCCGCCCTGCCAAGCCGCGTCTCGAAACGCCGCCGCTCGGCAAGATAGGCGGCATGAACGCCCTCCCCGGCCCGGAAGACATCGCAGCACGGCAGGCGATCGTTGCTCTGCACCAGAGCCGGCGGCATCTCGGCGATCTTGCGGCAGGCGGCTTGAGCAAAGGACGTCGCCCGCAGCGAACGCGGAAACCGGCGGCCGGCACAATGGATGAATTCTATGCCGTCGTTTCGCGGCCATTCGCCGGAGAGCACGGCCACCGGCCGCTGACGCGCGGCAAATGCGGCCATGATGTTTTCCAGCATGATCTCGCCGCCACCAAAAGGCGCATAACGCTGGCGCACGAACAGGATCGGCCTGTCGAATTGAATTTCGGTGCCACGAATGCCGGCGTACATGGGGTCTGGGCTCCGGCCTGTTGCCATCCGACGATGTCTATAGAGGCCAGCGCGCATCGGCAACACTTGGAAAGCTCACCCGCCGGAACTCCGCAACTGCTTGCGATTTGCCTAACGGTGCTGCATGTAGAAATTAACTGCAAACAGCGGATCAGCGCCAGCTCCAGCCGGGCGGTGACCGCCATGAGGGGAATCGACGGCTTGAGCAAAGCAACCTGGCCTGCCATTGTCCGCCGGACGATTACCGACACCGCCATATATCGGCTGAGACACACCTTCGGAAGACGGGCAGAAGTGTCATCGCTGCGGCCGATAACGCCCCTTAAAGCGAATGACTTGCCTTTGATCCTCGTCATCCGCAACGAGGCGGACAGGCTACGCCCGTTCCTGAAGCACTATCGCGAACTCGGCGTCACCAGATTCGCCGTCCTCGATGATCGCTCGACCGACGGCACAGCTGAGCTTCTGGCCGAGCAGCCAGACGTCGATCTGTTCAGCTCGCCGATCACCTATTCGCAGTCGGACCTGGGAAACCTTTGGCGGCAGCGTATTGTGCAGATTTATGGTCAGCCTCGCTGGTATCTGACCGTGGATGCGGACGAATATCTTGTCTATGACGGCATGGATCAGCATCCGCTCGGTGCGATGGCCGACTGGCTCAAGCGGCGCGGAATGACACGCCTGCTGGCGCCGATGATCGACATGTATCCGAGCGGAAACATCTGGGACGTACCCTTCGATCCCATCGTGCCGCCATGGCAAGTTGCGGACCATTTCGACGGCAGCGGCTACGAGGTGACGAGGAGCCCCCGGCATCTCAAGATCACAGGCGGCCCGAGAACCCGGCTTTTCGCCAGGCAGCACAAGTTGACCAAGTTCCCTCTGATATATGTTGATCGCCAGACGATTTTTACGTCGATTCACTCACCGCTGCCCTACTGGCGAAACTATATAAAGGGATTGGCCGGCCTGCTTCATTTCAAGTTCTTCGCCGATTTCAACGATAAGGCGCAGGTCGCGGTGGCGGAAGGTCAGTATTGGAACGGCGCTTCCAAATATCGCCAGTATCATGAGGTATCGAGCGGTAAAGCCGCTCTCAGCGCGATGAGCGAACAGTCAATGCTGTACGAAGGAGCTCACAGCCTGTTCAAAACGGGTTTGATCGACAAGATTGATTGGTAGACGGCATTTCCAGCAGATGCCGAACCGGCATCATGCATAACCGAATGCTTTCATAAGCTGGGCACCTCGTCCTTGTACCAGGTCCTGTAACTCGGCGTTTCCAAGTTCGGAGCGCCATCTCCCGCTTCCGTCGTAGATCGGCTGATTGACCTGCTGGTTCCGGAGCACCTCATGTTGCGTCTCGACGCTGGCGTCGGTCGGCTTGAACCATTGCTGCGGGTTCTTGTGGTAGTCGAGGAGATCCGGGCTGAAGCTTACATCGAGAAAGCCGCATATCTGCTCGACGACTTTGGCCGGATTCTCGACCAGGTCCTCATAGCGATAGATCAGCACATCCGGCTTTCCCTGTTCCGCAAGCACCAGCGCATTGTCGTTGATCCAGCGGTCGAGAGCCTCCTTTGGGTCGCCAAGTCGTTTGATCAGGGACGCTACCACGTCGCGCCCATCTCGCACCGGCATGACGAAACGCGCGCCGGGCACGAGCCGGCGAATGCGGGCGACACGGCGGATATGCCGCGGTGTCTTTTCAAGCAGCACGTTCTTTCCAGCATCGAGCGCCGCCCGCTTCAGTTTCCAGAAGCGGAACATGGCCAGTGGCGTCCACTTGAAGAAAATGTTGGTTTCCTGGAGCGGCAAGTAGACGTCGGGATGCGACGCAAGGATCGTCGCCATCAACGTCGTCCCGCTATGGCCGCAGCCGCAAATGAATCCGGTCCGCATCACCATGTCGGCAATGCTCCCTAACCCAAGGCGATCCGGGCGCCGTTATCGACGCGAGAGTAGCACAAGCCGTTCGTGCTAAAGACCTTGTCCAGCTTCTCCCAATATTCGAACTTAGCCAACTGCTCGTCACAATAGGCCACGTCGTCGTCGGAAAGATATTCGCCGTAACCGCCTATCTTGCCCTTGCGCACCTTGAAGCTTTCGGGATCATTCGCATCGCGCGGCTGTAATATCTTGCCGTATCGATCGGACAGATCACCGGTCGATTCACTCACTTTCATCTTGTCGAACGTTCGGTTGTTCGCCACCTCGACAAGCGTCCGATCGTCAGCCTGCTGGTTCAGGAATCCAAGGATCGCGCGAAGGACACCAGCCGTATCCCGATGCATATCTTCATATTGAAGATACCGGATTTCGCGCATCCGGGGCATGGCCGCGAACCATTGCAGATTAAATCTGATGATCTTTTCAATCCCATGATTGTCGCTTCTGATAAAATCGCTGAACGATCCCGCTGGAAGCATGTGGCGCTTCTGAACCTGAAAGTACCCTGAGACCACCGTATCTCTTGGGTCGCGAACAAGCATTATTGTTCTTCTTTTCTTGTATCGAGATTTATTCTCCTTGAGGCTCGATTTCGGTCGAAGTAACTTGTGGTCGGTTCCGTCGTGAATGTATTGAACTTCAACGCCGAGATCGTCCAGCATGACACGCAGCCAGGTGCGCCCTGATTTTGGAAAGGATACGATAAGAGGAAGAGGCGGCGCTTTGGCCTGGAAAAATTTTAGAAAGGACATGGGAGAGACCTCCTTTAGATTATCAGAGCTGGCGCCCGAACCGCTGCCGGCCAGACGAACCCAATTACTGGGCGCCTAAGCCTACGGCTGATTCGAACACAAGGCAGAAATGCCAGCAAGAATTGCGATCCTCTGCGGGGCGAATTGGGCCTTTACTATATCCCGGTTCGGAATGCCTTATGTTTTTTGGCCTGTTGCGACGACTGTTCGACACGGGCGCTCCATTCCGCGGTCCGTCGGCCGAACCCCTTAATGCGCATCGCGTCGAAGCCTATTCAGTGACGCGCTTTGGACGACACGCATTAGCCACTCACTTTTGTGACCCATGGCGCCAGAATGGACTCGGCCTCGTCCATCACCACGGACCAGGGGCGTTCCCGTTTCGAGACCAGCACGGCCGATGGATAGTAGGGCGTGCGGTCGCCCTCGACCGGCCAGGAGCGCTTGAAGCCGTCGCCCAGAATGAAAACCGAGGGGATGCCGAGCGCACCAGCCAGATGCGCTCCGGTATTGCTGATGGTCACCACGGCGTCCATCGCGGCAACCTGCGCGGCGAAAAGGTCCATGTCGACGAGCTGATCGACCGATCTGTCATGAAGAATGCGCTCCGGCTCACCGTCGGTCAGGATCTTCAGATCGGTCTCGATCTGGCCGTACTGCAGCGAGACGAACCGGAGGTCCGGGCGGCCGATCAGGTTTCGCCAGGCGGCAAGCGGCGGCAGGTCTTTGCCGGGATTGGAGCTGCCCCATGCGATACCGACCAACGGCCGTCCTTCCTTCCGGTAGCGGGCGCGAAGTTCAGCGACCCGGGCCGGATCCGGCTTCAGGGGCACGAAATGCTCGCGGATCGTCGCCTCGTCGGTTTCGAAAACGGCAGTCAGATGCTGGACGCCGGCGAACGCCTGCGCCTCGGCATAGGCGGCCTTGCCGCCAGCGCCGACCGGCCGCACATCGGCGGTCGGAAAAGTGCGCTGGAAGAGCGGTACCAGGCGGCGCTCGACCAGGACGATCGAGCGGGCGGTGCGCCCCAGGGCACAGCCGACGGAACTCGCATGATGGATCGCGGTGGCCAGCCCCTGCTTTTCGGTTTCCATCAGATCGATCAGCAGTGTCTGGCCAGAAATATCCTGGCCCAGCCACTCGCCATCGACGCGGCCGTTGACGATGTGGCGTCGTGCGATCCTGAGTTCGGCGGCTGCGCCATAGGCGCCCATCCGCATCAGCGCCTTGCTGAGCTCGTCGATCAGGTGGACTTCGCCCCTCGACTTCGCAATGGATCCAAGAGCCAGGGCTTTCGGCAGTGCCGCCGGCCAATCGCGGGACTCGACGCTTCGCCGATAATCCGCCATCTGATCGGCAATGTCGCCGTCGCGCCAGCGCAGGAAGAGCTGCCGGCGGTGACGTCGGAACCAGACCTTGTACTTGTAGCCTGCAAGCGCGACAGCGCGGCGCAACCGGCCGAGAAGTAGGCTACCTTCCATCGCCAGCTCCGCTGATGATTTGCATGACCCGTCCGCTTGCTTCCTGTACTGCCGACGCCCAGGCTCGGCCGCCTTTTCGGACCAGTCGAACGCTCGGATATGCAGCGACGGTCTCGCCGAAGGCAGGCCAGGACAGTCGAAACCCGTCGTCGAGCATGACAATCGTCGGCACGCCGAGCGCTCCGGCCAGGTTGGCGCCGGTATTGCTGATCGTCACCACCGCGTCGAGCGCCGCGATTTGGGCGGCAAAGCGGTCCATGTCCGTCAACTGGTCGACGGAAGCGTCATGGATGATGCGCCCCGGCGCGTGGCGCTCGAACTCGGAGAGGGCCGGCCCGACATCGCCATATTGCAGACTGACGAGGCGCCCCGGCAGGCTGGCGAACAGCGTCTGCCAATCGTCGAGAGCCGGCAGATCCTTGCTCTTGTTGAGGCTTCCCCAGGCAAATCCGATCAGGGGACCTGGGCCGCCATCGAGATAGGTGCCGCGCAGTTCGGCAACCAGTCGGCGGTCCGGCTCCAGCGGAACGAAGGGCGCGCGTGCCGCCGGGTCGTCCGGCCAGAAATGCTTTGCCAGTGTCTCGAAACCGGCAACGACATCGGCGTCCACCGCCGCCATGTCCTCTGCCCCTTCAATCCTGACATCGAGCGCAGGATATGTTCTGCGATAAAGCGGCACCAGTCGCGGCTCGACGAAGACGATGCATCGACCGGCAGCCGCGGCCACTGGACCAAGCAAAGACGCAAACTGGAAAAAGATCGCCAGGTCGCCTTCGCGACGATCGACGAGAAGCGTGCGACCCGCAAGATCACTGCCATCCCAATCGGGCCTGCCGCGCAGCTGCTTGCTCGCCGCCATCAACTGCCAGACGCGATTTCCTCCGTCGAGACGCCTCAGTCCACGCCCCGCTTTCTTGATCAGGCCGAGATCGCCAAGCTGCTCACCAAGCACGCCAAGCGCCAGTGCATGGTCGCGAGCAGTTTGCCAGTCACCACGCTGCACACTTTCCTCCATCAGCCTCATGTGCCTTTCGGCACTTTCGTCGCCGTGGCGCGAGGGACGTCTAAGAAGTTCCTTTGCCCGCTCGAGAACCTTCTGCAGCCGCTTGCCGACGGCGCCCTGCGGGCGCAGATCGGCGGTTTTTGCCTTCTGAAGGATGGTTCGTCTGTTCTGC
Organism: Mesorhizobium sp. M0166; assembly: GCF_040322255.1. Classification (NCBI taxonomy): domain Bacteria; kingdom Pseudomonadati; phylum Pseudomonadota; class Alphaproteobacteria; order Hyphomicrobiales; family Phyllobacteriaceae; genus Mesorhizobium; species Mesorhizobium sp. M0166. The sequence continues at coordinate 155,080 of NZ_JAMYTD010000007.1, forward strand.
ACGGCGATGTTCTATCGTCCCCGGGGAGTGTCGGAAAGCGTCGTCAGGATCAACGAGAGCCGCCGGCCGGCCTCGTCGAGCACCAGCGACCAAGGGCGCCCCTCCTTGCGAATGACAATGCCCTTCGGATACCAGGGTGTCCGGTCGCCGGTCACTGGCCATGCCGTCTGAAAATTATCGTCGATGAGGAAAACAGTCGGCACGCCAAGGGCTCCGGCAAGATGGGCCGCCGTATTGCTGATGGTCACGACAGCATCGAGTGCGGCGACCTGTGCGGCGAAACGGTCCATGTCGACCATCTGGTCGACGCTATCGTCAAAGATAAGACGTCCGTCGTTGCCCTTGCGAAGGCGCCGCAACGCCGGCTTGATCTGTCCGTACTGGAGCGAAACGAATGTCGCTTGTGTCTGGGCGATTAACCGTGCCCATTCAGGAAAATCAGGCACGTCCTTGGTGTGGGATTTGCTGCCCCAGGAGAGACCGACCAACGGCAGATCCGTCATCGAGCGATAGCGCTTGCGGAATGTCTCGACGAGTTCAGGATCTGCCCGCAGCGGCACGAAGTCGGCAGCAAGTTTTTCGGCATCGCGTCCGAAAACCCAGGCGAGATCTTCGAAAGTCGCACGTTTGTTGCCGACCACATCCTGCTGCGCCGGGACCACGGTCGCCTTCGGGAACGTTCGTTGCACAATTGATACCAGGCGCGGCTCGACCCGAATTGTTGCGCTTTGCGAATAGGAAGCGGCAGCGCCGGCCAGTCGCGCGTGGCGGATAATCCGGCCAAGGCTGCGCGGGTCATCCTCCACAAGATCGATCAGCAGTGTATCCGATCCGAGATTCTCGCCGGTCCATTCGTTGGCGCTTTTCCCTTTCCGCAGCCGGCGCGCGGAAAGCCGAAGCTCAGCTGCCCGCGCAAAGTTGCCAAGCCGTTCGAACGCCTGGCCCGCCTTCTGCATCAGCTCCGGGTCGCGATTGTGATCGGCCGTGACAGCCATCTCATTGCTACCGGCTTCAAGGCCTTTCCAGTCCCTGCGCACGATCAACGCCTCAACCTTGGCCTGCAGCTCAAGAATGGAACGCGGCTGCCTGGGACCGGAAAACAACCTGCGCACCGCCTTTTTGTACCGGCGCACCTGGAGGCCCAGTCCACCAATCACATACCGGACATAGGAACCGTGATAAAAGCTGGTCATCGGCCTTCAGCGCAATACGCTCTGCCGCAGCTTTTTGCCGCTTTCGGCCATCGGATCGGGCGTCTCCAGGTGGAATATCGAACGATATATCTCGCTGTGCTTGGCAAGCTGGTCATGCGTTCCAGCATCGACAAGCTGTCCGGCGTCAAACACGAGAATACGATCGGCCGCCTTGATCGTAGACAGCCTGTGCGCAATGCAGATCACCGTGCGCTGAAATGTGTTGTCGAAGGCTGCCTCCATAACCGCCCGTTCGTTTTCACCGTCAAGCGCCGATGTCGCTTCGTCATAGACGATTACCGCAGCATTCTTGAGCAAGGCGCGTGCGATGGCGACGCGTTGTTTCTGCCCGCCCGACAGATTGGTGCCGCTCGGCCCGACAAGCGTGTCGAGCCCGTTTTCGAGCGCCGATGCAAAGCTGGTGACCCGGGCGAGGTTCGCAGCGGACTCGATTTCCTGATCCGTGGCGTTCGGGCGGCCGTCGCGAATGTTGTCGCGGATCGAGCCTTCGAACAGGAAGACGTCCTGTGACACAAGTGCGATATTGTCGCGAACGTCGGCCAGGCTGATCTTCGAAATGTCCTTTCCGTCGATCAGGATCCTGCCCTTGTCAGGCTCCATCAGGCGCAGGATCAGATTGACGATGGTGGTCTTGCCGGCGCCGGAGCGGCCGACGATCGCCAGCTTCTCACGAGGTCGCACGTCGAAGGAAACACCCTCCAGTGCCGGGCTGTTGCCGTCATAGGAGAAGGCTACATCTTCAAAGCGGATACCACCATCGATGTCGGTCAGGCGCTCGCCCGCGATTGCGAGTCGCCGCTGCTCGGGCGTGTCGATCAAATCATACATCTGCTCGACGGCGACCATTTGCTTCTGGATGTCGACATTGACCCGGGCCAACCGCTTGGCAGGTTCATAGGCAAGCAGGAACGCGGTAATGAAGGCCATGAATTCGCCGGGCGTCTTGCCGTTGTCGAGGGTCTGCCAGCTGGCGTACATAACGAAAAGCCCGATGATCACGCCGCCGCCGGTCTCCATCAATGGGCTCATCAATGCTGACGTCCGGTTGATCTGGATGCCACGTCTTTCCATCTTGCGGACGGCCTTTGCAAAGCTGGCAACCGCCTTGTCCTCGAGCTGGAAGGACTTGATGGTGCGGATGCCTTCGACGGCTTCCGTGCCGATCGACTGGACCTGCGCGGCCAATTCCGTCTCGCCCCTCGCCAGCGCCTTGAGCTTCCTGGTTATCGCGCCGACTGACAGGAACAGCATCGGCAGAACCGCCACGGATATCAGCGACATCACCGGGTCCTGCTTGACCATGACGCTGGCCAAGGCAATCAGGGTCAGCAGATCAGAGACGGCGCTGCTCGTGAGGGTGAGAATAACGGTCGCCCCGGCGCGCGCGTTGAACATGATTTTGGAGATGAATTTTGCCGGATGCTGGTTCGCGAAACGGCTGATGTCGAAACGCACCATTCGAGAAAATTGACGGTTTTGCAGGTCCGAAACGATAGCCCGGCGAATCTTTCCCGTCGTGACGGTCTGGCAGTAGGCAGCTATGCCCTTGACCAGGAAAATGCCGATGATGACGACGCTGATACCCGATACAGCGGCAGCGTCTCGCTCGACATAGATGGTGTTGATCATGACTTTCATGATCCAGGCCGTCGCGCCGACCGCGGCAGCAGCAGCGATCGAGCACAGCAAACCTGTCACATACAGTATCTTGTGCGGCGGCAGATTTTCGCCAATCAGACGCTTGATCAGCGGATATGCTGGGGCCGTTGACACTCGTTTCTTTGCAATCATCTCGTCGCCGCCCGTTGCGATCCCGTCCGGTCTTCGTGTTGTCTTGAAGCACGAGACGGTTTCGATCACCTGTCTGTGGCTTCGTTCCCGACCGCAGTCAATGCCGAACCGGATCCTTGCACGTCATCGGCCCCATGACCGTCGGTTCCTCGCATGCGAGCATGGCGGACCCCAGCCACGCGGCTCTTGCGCCATTCGTCGTCGGCCGCGCTATGCCTGGTCAGTGTTTCACGAGGACCATGAGATGGCTTCCAAGAGGCGATGTGTGATTGCTTTTAATTGAAAAGCCCACATCCGAAAGCACCGCGATCATCTCCTTATCCTTGCCAGGAGGGACGCGGGCAACGATCGTTTGAGCACGCCTGGCGATATCGCACAGCACGCTTCGCGCCTTGTCCGCGCCGAGGCTCCACTGCATGTGATGGTAGACCGCCAGCAGCATGACGATGTCGTACTGCGGTTGGAGAACATTTTGCAGCTTCCGGCTGCCAAGATCGAGACAATCGAACCGGCTTTGGACTGGACAACCCAGGAAGATCATCCTGGCCGTCTCGATATGCGGCTTGAGAATGTCGATCCCATGGATCGAACTCGGTCCTAGCTTGGATATCTCATAGGCGACAACACCCATGTTGCAGCCAACATCGAGAATGGATTTCCTGGCGTAGTCGACCTCTGCTGAGAACAGCCCGTCCAGTCGGTCATCCCACGTTCCCTTGAATCTCTTTTGCTTATTTGACCACCACAAATCATTGTTCTCCAAAAACGACGCCGCACTGGTTCCTCTACGGAGGAGGACTGTGCGCCGGGCCTAGCCCGGTCCAGTTGCTGGCGCGCAAACGACACTGTCCAGAGCGTCCTGTAAACGTAACCGCGGGAGAAAGGAACTCCTGATCACAGCATCCTGCGAAGACGTTTCGGGAAGTTGACGAACACCCGGCCCGACAAATCGACACATCGGTTGGAAATCGCAATGTCGCTTGGCGCCCCTTACCGGCGCCTGCCCTCGAATTCCTGAAACGCACGCCTTTTAGGCAAGGCAAGCCATGTTTGTTCTTGCTTTGTGCCGGCAGCTATGCTACTAATTTGGCTATGGTGCTGATTTGCACCAACGACCGTCTTGCCGCGACATGCGGTTTTTTAGCCAGGCTCGATCAAAGCTCGCCCGCATTGCAGGGCTTTTGGCCATCACGGTCGAGTGCCAGCCTTTTCGGCAGCTTCCGAGAAGGGAAATCGGAAAAGCAGCTGCCGGTTCTCGTCGCAGATTTCGAAGGAAAGACCTGTCAGGACCGGGCTGCCGCTGAGCAGGCCCTCGGCCAGGATTTCCTTGGCCGAAGCCATGGCGTTATCCTGAGCCGCGGACAAACCGTCCAACTCCTGACCCTCGAAATCTTCCGTCAAGCGGCCCTCATTGTTTCGGAAATGGAAAAAATATCTCGGCATGGCTGCTCCGGTTGGTCGGTTTGTCTAATGCATGTCGCGCAAAAATGTGCAGCGGTTCTGCGATAACAACATGTATCAAAACAAGAACCTGAAGCACATCGCATGAGGCCGATCGACGCGACGCGCCGTAGTCGCAAGCGCCTCAGGAGCAGCCTCGAATTCGTACACGACAGCACCGCGCGATTTTGGCGTTGGGATTCATGGCGTTTAGGCTTTCATGCGTCAGGTCGATCGAACAGCACCCCCAGCCCATGTTCGAACGCACATGCCGCAATCATTTCGTCAAGGGCTTTTCGCGAGACCGGGCAATTCGGCAGACAGCCCTGATCGCGATCTCAGCCGCTGCGGTAGAAACCACATCGTGGCGCCTCTTCCTGGTCTCCATATATCGCTCGATCAGGATTTTCAGGCGCCGCGCTGCAATCTCGTCAACGACCATCGTTCTCCCTCGATTCGGCACAATGTCCGTCTTCCGGGGTCCGCCCTCCGGTGAAGGGTCCGCTGCCGTTGGGTAGCAGCGGACCACTCGGCTGGGTGAGCCAGTGGCCCGAGGCGGGGGTGTCTCGGACCGCCACCACAATAGCTTCGGCAGGCCACTCGTTCCACAGAACGCTGTCGTTGGTAATTTTCGTACACTGAGCATTGCCGCAGGCAGTCTGCGACCGTGGGAGTTTTGGGCTATGCCGCGTCGCCGGGTACCGGATCAGTTCCGGTTTTGATAGCTGTAGATGCCCGCGCCGATCGCGACCGCTCCTACGGTGATCAGAATCGATGGCACACCCATCGACGTGGCGACGATCCCCCAGACAATGGCGACGGCAATTGCGCCGGCGGTTCCCAGCACCAGTCTAAGCCGTTTCGACATGATCCATTCCCCCAAAAGTGCATCTTTGGCCTTTTCCGGTCGAAATACCGCAATGCGGCACCATTGTCTGCGCTTCGTCCAACTTTTTATGCCGCCACTAAGCCCCGATCGCTGAGGCGTAAGCGATCCGTATGCCGCCTTGTCGCAAACACCCACTCGACAACGAGGAAGCTTGGGCGTGAGCCCGAGAAGCGAGGCGTCAGAAAGCGAGGTATCTATGCACAATTTTCGGAATTTACTCCGGTTCACGATCACGGGCATGGCGGCCACGACAACCGCAATAGTCATCATGAGCCTTACCCCCGAGACAACCGAAGCGACTTTGATTTGCCATAGGTTGGTCTGCCAGAAGGCGAGCAATGAAGGCAGTGCCTTCGGCACCAAGTATCAGCGCAAGTGCACCTGCGAAAATGTAAGCGAGGGCGCCAACAACCATCCCTCCCCACGCAACGTCAACAAGGGACCCATCGGCGGCTCTAGCAGCAGCGGATCGAGCGGCACCAGTAGTTCCAGCAGCTCAAGCGGCAGCAGCGGCTCAAGTGGCACCACCAGTTCGAGTGGCACCACCAGTTCGAGTGGCAGCAGCGGTTCGAGCGGCAGCAGCAGTTCGAGCGGCAGCAGCGGATCAAGCGGCAGCAGCGGATCAAGCGGCAGCGGATCCAGTGGCGGCAACGACGGAACAAGCAGCGGCGGGTCTAACGGCAGCGGCGGAGTGTAGCGGCTGCTCAAGCGGCTCCGGTGGCGGCGCCACTCGAGTTGAACCGTGGCGGCGACCACGCGGCCGGCAACGACGATCGATCCTCACGACAACGGGAGTAGTAGTATGACGCTCCAACCGAAATCGGCGACCGCGCCCCTCACCGGCCTTGCAGGATTGCTTGGTCTTGCGCTGGCCGTCGCGATGCCCGTCGACAGAAGCTGGCCTGCGCATTTGCAGGCCATGACTGTCATTGCAGCTACTGCTGCAGCAATGATCGCGGTCGACACGGCTTATTTCCAGACGTTTCGAAGGCGTTCAACGGGATTGCAGGCCAAGCCGATGCGAGCGCTTGAAGCCGAGCGTGTCGTGCGCAAGCTCATCGGCTTCTTCGTTACGCTCACGACCATTGCCGCAGTCTACTGGATAGTGCCGGAATACCGGCGTGAGTTTTACGCCCCTACTGGACAGCGCTCTACGACACCTTGCCGGCGCTGCTCGTCGCCACGCCGTTTTATGTTGCTTATGTCGACCGCCGGCAGACCGATCCGGAAGATTCATATGCCGAAATCGGTGCATTCGTTCTTAGCGGCGCCGTGCCGCAGCGAACCGAGCAGATATGCCAGCATGTGCGGGGCTGGATCGTCAAAGGCTTCTTCCTGCCGCTGATGTTCGTCTATCTGTGCTCCACACTGGGTTCGATCCTGGCCGGGCTGGAACAACCGTATCAGTTCGACATCATGCGCTGGCACGCTTTTGCAATCGATCTCCTGTTCATGGTGGATGTTCTTGTCGCGGTCGTCGGCTACGTCTTCACGCTGCGTGTCCTCGACAACCATATCCGCGGCGTCGAACCCACCGTGTTCGGCTGGCTGGTTTGTCTTGCCTGTTATGAACCCATCAACGCCGCTACCCGTGCCTACCTGAACTACGAAACGGGCGCCAACTGGACAGCGGTGATGCCCTCACCGGCGCTCCAGGTTTTCTGGGGATCGGCGATCCTCTTCTGCATCTTGATTTTTGTCTGGTCCACCGTGAGCTTTGGCCTGAGATTTTCCAATCTCACCAATCGCGGAATCATCACCTGCGGACCGTATCGCTGGATCAAGCATCCGGCCTATGTTTCGAAAAACCTCTGCTGGTGGCTGATCTCCGTGCCTTTCCTCACCGCCGCAGGACCCGCTGAAGCGCTGCGGCATTCCGCCATCCTGTTCGGGCTCAACTCCGTCTACGCACTCCGCGCCATCACCGAGGAACGCCATCTGTCACGCGACCCCGATTACATCGCCTATTGCGATTACATCAGCGAAAACGGCGCCGTTGCTCAGCTCAAACGCCTGTTCGCGGTCGCCGATCGGGCGCTCAGGCTGACTACCCTTGCTCTGACGATCTGCGGCAGTTGGCCTATCGCCTCAACGCGTGATCGCGATGCCGATCCTCGCCGCTCATCGGCAACGGCCTATCGCCCTCGAGCAGGCGGGTGATCCGGGCGAAGCCGGCAAAAGCCTTTCTCGCTTCCTCGGCCGACATCCGGCCGGCCATGGCCGCAGCGCAGCAATTCACGGCGCACTGGTAAACCGGCCCGCGCCGCCCGGCCGGCCATTTTCGCAAGAATGCCATAGCTTCGGCAACGTTGTCGATCTCCTCCACGGGCTGTCCCTGTCCGCGCAAAATCCGCACGGGCGAAAAGAATTGCAAGCGGTCCATCATTTCCTCCCCGTCGACCGGATGCGTGCGATCGAACTAAACTCGCGAACTCGACTTTGGTTCCCGGCAAAAGAGGGCTTGGCCTGGAAAATGTTGGCTGGACCAGACGAGCAGCGGTGGAAGCGCCCGGCAGCTCCAATTGGGTGACATCTTGCCCCAATTGAGTGACATCTTGCCATTGTACGGGAACGTTAGCGCGGCTGATGCATTTCGATGCCACGAGCAGTCTTTTTGAGGGAAATGCCAAAACATGAGAATAGCCCATGTGGCGCCGCTCCATGAATCCGTGCCACCCCGGTTCTATGGAGGGACGGAGCGCATCGTCTCCTATCTGACCGAGGGATTGGTCGAGCTTGGCCATGACGTGACCCTGTTCGCCAGCGGCGATACCAAGACGTCGGCGAAATTGGTAGCGTGTCGCGAGCGGGCGCTCCGTCTCGATCCGCGCCCGCACAAATCCGAAACCGCGGCGCATCTCGCGATGCTGGCCGAGGTGAGGAACCGAGCGCAACAGTTCGACATTATCCATTTCCATCTCAGCCACTTCCTGCATTTTCCTTTCTTCGAACACATGCCCGACCGGACGGTGACGACACCGCATGGCAGGCTCGACTATGTCGACCTGGCCCCGGCCTACGAGCGTTTTCCGCGCTTTCCGATGATCTCCATTTCGCGCAGCCAGAGAACCGGGTTACCCAGGGCCAATTGGCTGGCGACCATCCATCACGGGCTGCCGATCAATATCTACGAGTCGACTTTCGAGACGGATGCAGACGAGCCGTATCTGGCCTTTCTCGGCCGGCTGTCGCGCGACAAGCGCCCGGACCGTGCCATCGAGATCGCCTTGCGCTCCGGGCTGAAACTGAAGCTTGCGGCAAAGATCGGCGATGACGACCGCGCCTTTTTCCACGACACCGTCGAGCCGCTGATCGACGGCGACCGTGTCGACTATGTCGGCGAGATCGAAGAGGACAGAAAAGCGGAATTCCTCGGCAAGGCGGCCGGCCTGCTGTTTCCGATCGATTGGCCGGAGCCGTTCGGTCTTGCCGCGATAGAGGCTATGGCCTGCGGCACGCCGGTAATCGCCTGGAAATGCGGTGCCCTGCCGGAGATCATCGACCACGGCGTGACCGGTTTCCTTGTCGATTCAGTCGATGCTGCTGTCGCCTCGATACCGGAATTGCTGCGCCTCGACCGGCGACAGGTGAGAGCCGTATTCGAAAACCGTTTTTCTGCCACGAGAATGGCCCACGACTATGTGGCTGCCTATTCGCGCCTGATCGGCGCTCCCGGTGAAGCGAGAGCATCCTGATCGGCGTCATTGTGGACGTTGGAACGAAACGACAGAGCTTGTGACGTATGAATCAACTCGACGAGCGTAAGCTTGATCCAGCCGTAGCCCTTGCCTCCCTCGACGAGGTTGCGCCCCGGGAGCCGCACCGGCTGTTCGCCCTCAAGCAAGGCGACTGCTTCGCGGTGGCCGACGCCTATGGCGACATCCGCGGCGCCGGCGACGGCTTTTTCCGAGACGACACGCGTGTGCTTTCGGAATTCCGGCTGACGGTCGGTGGCCGGCAAATGTCGCTGCTGGGCGCATCGCTCAGCCAGGACAATGTGCTTTTCACCTCGAACCTGACCAATCTGCCGATCCAGAGTGTCGGTGGTCGCGACATTCCGCAGGGCGCGATCCACATAGAACGCGTCAGGCTGCTTTGGCAGGACCGGCTGTTCGAGCGCATCACCCTTTCCAACTACAGCCAGGAATCGTCGGCCATTCGGGTTTCGTTGCATTTCGCAGCAGATTTCCGTGACATGTTCGAGGTGCGCGGTTCGACCCGGCTCAAGCGCGGAATAGCCCACGCCGCCGAGACCAGTCCGACATCCGTGGTGCTTCGATATGACGGGCTGGACCAGCTCGTGCGCCTGTCGGCGATCTCGTTCTCGCGGGCACCGGACAATTTGACCGCCAGCCGTGCGGATTTCCTGGTTGCGGTGACGAAGCGCAGCAGCGAGGTCCTCTATATCGAGGTCGGCCCGGAAGTGGCGGAGACACCCGACCGCGACCGTTTTCGGGCTGCCGCCGCCCGCGCTCGCTTTGGCATGCGCGCCAAACGCCGCCACGGTGCGACGGTGCACAGCTCCGGCCGCGTCTTCAACGACTGGATCGAACGCGCGCGCGCGGATGTGGCGCTGCTGACCACCGAGCTTGCAACCGGACCTTACCCCTATGCCGGCATACCCTGGTTCTCGACGGCATTTGGCCGTGACGGGGTGATCTCCGCACTGCAGATGCTGTGGCTGAATCCTGGGCTGGCGCGCGGCGTACTCGCCTTTCTCGCACAGCATCAGGCAACCGAAACGTCGCCGTTCAGCGATTCGCAGCCGGGCAAGATCATGCACGAGACCCGCAAGGGCGAGATGGCGGCACTGCGGGAGCTCCCGTTCGGCCGCTACTACGGCGGTGTCGATACCACGCCGCTCTACATTCATCTCGCTTGCGCCTATGCGGATCGTACCGGCGACATGGCGTTCGTCGACAGCCTGTGGCCATCGCTCTGTGCAGCGGCCGAATGGACGGAGGAGACAAGCCGCGCGACCGGCTTCGTGACCTACCAGCGCGGCGCCGAGACCGGCCTCGCCAACCAGGGCTGGAAGGACAGTTTCGATTCCGTCTTCCATGCCGATGGCCGCATGCCAAAGGGGCCGATCGCCCTGGTCGAGGTGCAAGGCTATGTCTTTGCCGCGTTCCGTGGGCTGGCGGCGCTCGCCCGCCGCCGCGGCGAGGACGACAAGGCCGATCATTGGGAGGAACGCGCCGAAACCATGCGCGCCGCGGTGGAACGCCATTTCTGGATGGACGATCTCAATTTCTATGCACTGGCGATCGATGGTGCAGGCGAGCTCTGCAAGGTACGGACGTCGAATGCCGGCCATCTTCTCTATGTCGGGCTGCCCGAGCCGGAACGGGCGCAGATGGTCGCCGATCAGCTGCTCTCCGCGTCGTTCCACTCTGGTTGGGGAGTGAGGACGCTGGCCGACGATGCGATATTCTTCAATCCGATGTCCTACCACAATGGCTCGATCTGGCCGCACGACACCGCCATGTGCGGTGCCGGCCTGGCACGTTATGGCGTGCGCGACAGCGTGGTCCGGCTGATGAGCGGCACGTTCGAATCGGCTGTCCATTTCAACATGCGGCTGCCGGAACTGTTCTGCGGCTTTACCCGGTCGCCGGGCGAAGCGCCCATCGCCTATCCCGTCGCGTGCCTGCCGCAAGCCTGGTCGGCGGGATCGGCCTTCATGCTGATGCAGGCCTGCCTTGGCCTCGAAATCGACGGCTGGAACAGCGAAATCCGGGTCACCCGCCCAAGGCTGCCGATCGGCATCGACACGTTGACATTGCGGCATCTGGGTGTCGGCTCGACGGTGGTCGACCTCACATTCCAGCGTGTCGGCGACCGGGTCGTCGCCTTTCTCGCCGATCGGTATGAAGGGATGGTGCCGCTCATCGTGCGCACTTGATGCCGCCGCGCTGCGGCGCGTCGAAAATGACGCCCGGCATTGCAATCGTCCGGAACCGATAGCCTCTTTGTGCGTTGCAAAAATGGGGAGCGGGGGAAGCTGTTTGTCGTCACGCGGCAGCGAACCAGAAAAACAAATAAAAAACGGCTATCGGCCGGCCGGAGGCGAGATCACATTCCATGTCAGATTATACCGTAAACCTGCTCTGGGTTTTGCTGATTGCAAGTTTTGGCTTTTCCGCTTTTGCCATTCTCCTATCGATATCCCGCCAGCGCCGCGGCCGCGCAACGGCGGCCGCATACACGCCGAGCGAGGATGTCGCGTCGGAAGCGGCACGCAAGGTGCTGCGCGAGTTCGAAAAGAACGGCCAGTCGGCCGATGCGGCACTGGTCACATGGTCGCCCGACACCTTGCGCAAGATCCTGGCCGACGACCTGCCGGACGCACAGGTCATCGTGGTGTCCAACCGCGAACCCTACATCCACAACATCAAGGATGACGGGGTGCAACTTTTGGTACCGGCCAGCGGGCTGGTTTCGGCACTCGAACCCATCACCCGCGCCTGTGCCGGCACCTGGATCGCCTATGGCGGCGGCACGGCAGACCGCCTCACCGTCGACAAGGACGACCGGGTGCAGGTGCCGCCCGGCAACCCGTCCTACACGCTGCGCAGGGTCTGGCTGACGGAGGAGGAATATCAGGGCTATTATCTGGGCTTCGCCAATGAGGGCCTATGGCCGCTTTGCCATATCGCCTTCACCCGCCCCGTGTTTCGCGCCTCGGACTGGGACGCCTACGAGGCCGTCAACCGCAAGTTCGCCGATACGGTGGTTGCCGAAGCCCGCAACGAACGGCCGATCGTGCTGGTGCAGGACTACCATTTCGCGCTGCTGCCGCGCATGATTCGCCAGCGCCTGCCGGACGCCATCGTCATCACATTCTGGCATATCCCGTGGCCCAATTCGGAAGTGTTCAGCATCTGTCCGTGGCGTGAGCGGATCCTGGAAGGACTGCTAGGCAGTTCGATCATCGGCTTTCATACCCAATTCCATGCCAACAACTTCACCGAAAGTGTAGACCGCTTTCTGGAGAGCCGGATCGAACGGGCAGACGCGGCAATCTCCTATGGTGGACAGACCACATTGGTCCACGCCTATCCCATTTCCATAGAATGGCCGGCCCAATTGCTGGCAAAACTGCCGTCTGTGGAGGAGTGCCGCGCCAGCGTGCGCGACAGATTCGGCCTGTCTGCGGATACCAAACTCTGCGTTGGCGTCGAGCGCCTCGACTACACGAAAGGCATTCTCGATCGCTTCCATGCCCTGGACGAATTGTTCACGAGATATCCCGAATGGATAGGCAAGGTGGTTTTCCTGCAGATCGCGGCGCCGAGCCGGGGGACATTGCCCGCCTACCAGCAACTCCATGACGAATGCCGTCGCTGTGCCGAGGAGCTCAACCGGCGCTATGGCAGCGAGACATACAGCCCTATCCTGATGGTCGCCGAACATCATCGGCAGGAGCAGGTCTACGAGGTCTATCGCGCCGCCGACATCTGCATGGTCACCAGCCTGCATGACGGCATGAACCTTGTCGCCAAGGAATTCGTCGCAGCGCGCGACGACGAACAGGGCGTGCTTTTGCTCAGCACCTTTGCCGGTGCCTCGCGCGAACTGCTGGAAGCACTGATCGTCAACCCCTACGATGCGGCCATGATGAGTGAGGCGCTGTTGCAGGCGCTGACGATGACGCCGGACGAGCAGCGCGAGCGTTTGCGGCCGATGCGCGAGATGGTCCGCGACAACAATGTCTACCGCTGGGCCGGCAGCATGCTGCTGGATGCGGCGCGCCTGCGCAAACGCGGCGATCTCGACAGGGTGACCGGAACCGGCGAGCGCCCGCCATCGAACACCAACAACGTCATCTCGATGTTCGAGCGGGCACGGAAGGCAGCATCGTGAAAAGCTTTGAACAACCGCCGGCGTTGAACCTGCCGGCAGGGCAATGGGCGCTCTTCCTCGACATCGACGGAACTCTGCTGGAGCACGCTGCCCATCCCGACGCAGTGTTCGTCGGCGAGGAATTGCGCAATCTGCTCGGACGCATAGAGCGGCGGCTGGATGGTGCGGCCGCCTTCATCACCGGCCGATCGATTCCCGCCGTGGACAAGCTGTTCCATCCGCTGAAGCTGCGGATCGCCGGACTGTATGGCCTGGAGCACCGGCTGACGCCGAGCGGTCCGATCGATGCCGCCGACGCGCCGGCCGACATCGCCGCCCTTGCCGACGAGATCGAGGCCGAACTGGGCAGCGGCAAGGTGTATGTCGAACGCAAGGGGCCGGTCCTTGCCGTTCATACAAGAGCAGCCCCGCAACTGCTTGCGCCCGCAATCCAGCTCGTCGAACAGGCTTTGGCCCGGCTTCCGAAGGGTTATCGGGTGCTTCCGGGAAACGCCGGCGTCGAGCTCATGCCTTTGGAAGCCGTCAAAGGTGCTGCCATCCGACGTTTTATGGACATTCCGCCCTTTGTCGGCCGGCGGCCGATATTCCTCGGAGACGATACATCGGACGAACACGGTTTCGAGGCGATCAATGAAATTGGCGGCATCTCCATCCGCGTGAAGCCGAACGGACCGACGGCCGCAAACTATGCCCTCGATGACGTGACCGGCGCGATAGCCTGGCTCGAAGCCAGTTTCGAGACGTCGGCGGTGGCCGGTGCTCGACCGGCCGGCAAGCAAGCAGCGACCGAATCAGCGGCGAAGCTCAATATCGCAGCCACGGCATCGTCCGACCGATAAGCGCGTTTCTCATTGAAGGTCTTTGAGTCCAAAGCCGGCAAATCGTCTGCTTGCCGGTTCCCCCGCGTCAGGCTTAACCTGCGTGCAATGCGTGGAGGCGCGGGTCGTAACAAGGGGAGGACATTGCAATGACCATACAAGGCGCATCACCGGACCTGTACAATGAGGATCTCGCTCCGGCGAAGGTTCGAAACTGGGGACCGTTCTCGATCTTCAACGTCTGGACGTCGGACGTCCACAGCCTGTGGGGCTATTATCTGGCGGCCAGCCTGTTCCTGTTTTGCGGCGGCTTCGTCAACTTCATCATCGCCATCGGTATCGGTTCGCTGATCATCTATGCGTTGATGAACATGGTCGGCTATGCCGGCGTGAAGACCGGGGTGCCCTACCCTGTCCTGGCGCGTGCCTCCTTCGGCATCTGGGGCGCCAACATACCGGCGCTGGTGCGCGCCATCGTCGCCTGCTTCTGGTACGGCGCGCAGACGGCGGCCGCCTCCGGCGCGATCGTAGCCCTGCTGATCCGCTCGCAATGGTTCGCCGACTTCAACCAGAGCACACATTTCCTCGGCCACTCCGGGCTCGAGGTGATCTGCTTCGTCGTCATCTGGGCGCTGCAGCTCCTGATCATCCAGAAAGGCATGGAAACGGTGCGCCGCTTCCAGGATTGGGCCGGACCGGCGGTGTGGGTGATGATGTTGATCCTGGCCATCTACCTTTGCATCAAGGCAGGCACCTTCGCCTTCACCAGCGACATCCCGATGGATGTCCTGCTGGAAAAGACAAAGGACGCGGGCGTGCCGGGCACGCCGGGCTCCTGGACCTCGCTGTTTGCGGTGGCGGCGATCTGGGTGACCTATTTCTCCGCGCTCTATCTCAACTTCTGCGATTTCGCGCGCTACGCCCCGGACAAGGCATCGCTGCGCAAGGGCAACATCTGGGGCCTGCCGATCAATCTTATCCTGTTCTCGCTGGTCGCCGGCGTCACTACGATCGCCGCCTTCGACGTATATGGCGAGGTGCTGCTGCATCCCGACCAGATTTCGGCGAAATTCGATAGCTGGTTCCTGGCGGCGCTCGCAGCCCTGACCTTTGCGGTGGCGACGCTCGGCATCAATGTGGTGGCGAACTTCGTGTCGCCGGCCTTCGACTTCTCCAACGTCTTTCCACGCCAGATCGACTTCAAGAAGGGCGGCTACATCGCGGCGCTGATCGCGCTTGTGCTTTATCCTTTTGCGCCCTGGGAAGGCAGTGCTGCCTCCTTCGTCAACATCATTGGCGCGACGATGGGGCCGATCTTCGGCGTGATGATGGTCGACTACTACCTGATCCGGAAGGGCGAGGTCGACGTCGAGGCGCTCTACCGGGAAAATGGCGAATTCCGCTTCCAGGGCGGCTGGCATGTCAATGCCTTCATCGCCGCCGGAATAGGCGCGGTCTTCTCCTCGATCCTGCCCAACTTCACCAGCCTGCTGCCGTCATGGTGGGGCGTCTATGGCTGGTTCTTCGGCGTGGCAATTGCCGGCGTCATCTATTACGTGCTGCGCACGATGGCACTCGGCGCTGGAGCCAGGATAGCCAAGGCTTGAGCGGATTCGGGGCGGCGCGAGCCGCCCCGTTCATTCTGCGACCATCTCGGCCAGGCGGCGCACGGTATTCCAGTTGCGCGAGGTGCCGATGCCGAGGCGTTTGTGGCTCACCGCCGCAAGCAGCCGCGAACTCGGCGTCTCGCGGGAAAAGACGATCCAGATGTCGCCGCCGACAATCCGCAGCTTCTCGCCCTTGCCGGCATAGGCGTCAAGCGCCGCGGCGGCCTCGGCGGGAACGGGCGCCCGCATCACGCGCACCGCCACCTGGTCCGCCGCCTCGGCCGATTCGGCTGGGAACGGATTGCCGGCCGCCAGCCTCAGCCAGCCGTCGGCGCGACGCACGATGATGTCGACGTGGCGGCCGAAAGTCTTTGCGAACGCCGCCTCCAGCCGCTGCCCCAACGCCGCGAGTTCTGTTTCTTGCGCCTCAAAAACCAGATTGCCGGTCGCTACCAGCGTGCGCGGGTTATTCAGACCCAGGCCTTCGGCCATCGCTTTCAGATCGGACATGACGACCCGCCGCCCCTCGCCCAGGACAATGCTGTAGAGCAGCGCGACGTAAGTTTGCATGGGCGGCTAGTCTAGACCAGCCGCGACTGCTCTACCGCCGCCTCGATGAAGCTGGCAAACAGCGGGTGCGGATCGAGCGGCCGGCTTTTCAGCTCGGGATGATACTGCACGCCGATAAACCAGGGGTGGTCGGGATATTCGACCGTTTCCGGCAGCACGCCGTCCGGCGACATGCCGGCAAACACCAGGCCGCAATCCTCGAGCCGCTCCTTGTAGTCGACATTAACCTCATAGCGGTGACGATGGCGTTCGGAAATCTGCGTATCACCATAGATCTCGGCGATCTTCGATCCCTTGGCGAGGTCGGCCTGGTAGGCACCGAGTCGCATGGTACCGCCGAGGTCGCCGGTTTCCCTGCGCTTTTCCAGCATGTTGCCCTTCAGCCATTCGGTCATCAGACCGACGACCGGCTCCTCGGTTGGACCGAACTCGGTCGATGATGCGTGCTCGACGCCGGCCAGCGAACGTGCTGCCTCGATGCAGGCCATCTGCATGCCGAAGCAGATGCCGAAATACGGCACCTTGCGCTCGCGCGCGAACTTCGCCGCCAGGATCTTGCCCTCCGAGCCGCGTTCGCCAAAACCGCCGGGGACGAGAATGCCATGGACCTTTTCCAGCCACGGCGCCGGGTCTTCCTTCTCGAATATCTCGCTTTCGATCCAGTCAAGCTTGACCTTGACCCGGTTGGCGAGGCCGCCATGCGACAGCGCCTCGATCAGCGATTTGTAGGCGTCCTTGAGGCCGGTATATTTGCCGACGACGGCAATGGTCACTTCGCCTTCCGGATTGTGGATGCGGTTGGACACCGCTTGCCAGCGTTCCATGCGCGGCTTCGGCGCCGGATCGATGCCGAAGGCGGCCAGCACTTCCGAATCCAGCCCTTCGTTGTGATAGGCCATCGGCACGTCGTAGATATGCGGCACGTCGAGCGCCTGGATGACGGCGCTTTCGCGGACATTGCAGAACAGCGACAGCTTTCTGCGCTCTTCCTTGGGGATCGGCCGGTCGGCGCGGACCAGCAGTATGTCGGGTGCAATGCCGATGCCGCGCAACTCTTTGACCGAATGCTGCGTTGGCTTGGTCTTCAGTTCGCCCGCCGTCGGGATATAAGGCATCAAGGTCAGGTGGACGTAGACGGCGTTGTTGCGCGGCAGGTCGTTGCCGAGCTGGCGGATCGCCTCCAGAAACGGCATCGCTTCGATGTCGCCGACGGTGCCGCCGATCTCGCACAGCACGAAATCGTAGTCGTCGTTGCCGTTGAGGACGAAGTTCTTGATCTCGTCGGTGACGTGCGGAATGACCTGCACGGTGGCGCCGAGATAGTCGCCGCGCCGCTCGCGCTCGATGATGTTCTTATAGATGCGGCCGGTGGTGATGTTATCTTGCTGGTTGGCCGAGCGGCCGGTGAAGCGCTCATAATGGCCAAGATCGAGATCGGTCTCGGCCCCGTCATCGGTCACGAAGACTTCGCCGTGCTGGTAGGGCGACATCGTGCCGGGATCGACATTGAGATACGGGTCGAGCTTTTTGATGCGTGCGCGATAGCCCCGCGCCTGCAAGAGAGCCCCAAGGGCCGCTGCAGCAATGCCTTTTCCAAGTGAGGAAACCACGCCGCCTGTGATGAATACATATCGCGCCATGGGAGTCATCGCTTAACGCGGCCGAATTGATTCCGCCAGAGAAAAAACCGCCGCGAAGGCTTTTTCCCAAGAAGGCGCTCTGGTCGTTGGCGTATCAAAACAAAAGGGCCGGCGAGGCCGGCCCTTTTGGCACGATCTGTCAAAGCGTCAGATGATGACGACTTTGGTGCCTACTTTCACCCGGCGGTAAAGGTCCATGACGTGCTCGTTGATCATGCGGAAGCAGCCATTGGAGGCGCTGGTTCCGATCGACTGCGGCGCGATGGTGCCGTGAATGCGCAGGTGGGTATCTTTCTTGCCGTCGTAAAGATAGATGGCGCGCGCACCGAGCGGATTGTCGCCGCCGCCGGGCATGCCGTCCTTGTACTGGCCATAGTGCTTGGGTTCGCGCTTTTGCATATCCAGCGTCGGAATCCAGCGCGGCCATTCCTGCTTGTCGCCGACGGCAACCGTACCCTTGAACTGCAGGCCTTCCCGGCCGACCGCGATGGCATAACGGCGGGCGGTTGACGATGATTCGACGAGGTAGAGACGACGGGCGCTGGTATCGATGACGATCGTGCCGGGGTTGTAGCCGGTGAATTCGACCTCCTGCGGCACGAACTCCGGCTTGACCTTGAACTGCCGCTTGGCTTGCTTCCTTTCGAGCGCGGCGTCGAGCGCGCGTGTTTCCGGAAGCAGCGACATCGACGAAGAGGATGTGCCGCCGAACAGTCCCGCAAATAGCCCGACGCTCTGCGGCTTCTGCCCGATCGGTTCGCTGCGCAACTCGCCATTGTTGCCGGTCAGCGCAACGTTCATGGCCTCGGCCGGGATCGGCTCGGCCGACTGGATCGGCGCAATGGGTGCAATAGGTTCGATGATGTTGAGGGTCTTCTTCTTGGCCGGCGTGGCGCTAGCCACCTTGGCCGTCGCGAGCGGCTGGCTCTTCTTGGCAAGGAATGCCTGCCGTTCCGCATCGGCTTTGGCTTTCGCCGCCTCGCGCATCGCCAGCTTCCTGGCTTCGAGTGCCTTGGCGCGAGCGGCTTCCTTGTCGGCTGCGATCTTGGCTTCGATCTTGCGAATCTGTGCAAGGTCGTCCGGCGTCGGATCTTTCTTCTTCTTGAGAAGCTTCAATTGCGCTGCATCGCTTTTGGCAGCGACGTTGACGACGTCGGTTGTTGCTGCGGCTTTATGGGCCGAATTTGCCGTCGGCATGGCCGCGTAAGCGGGCGCACCTAGGCTGAGCACGGCACAAAGGCCGGCAAAAATGAAGCTGCGAAGCTGCATGGGGAAGATCCGATCGTTCAATGCTTGTTGCCCACGGCGTCGCCCGGCGCCCCCCAAGGACGCCGAGAATGCCGCGTGCAACGTATAATCGATTAGCCGGAAGCGCCTCAAGCGTGAGGCGCAGTCGAATCTTCGTGATCGTGCGGCATTTGCCGCGACTGTGTTCAAACGACAACAGATCGCGGCATAAGTTGCCCGATTACTGGTTGGGGACCTGCGGCGCGGCCGGCGCGGTGGCGCCGTTTGTCGCTGGCGGCGTCGCCGGAGCGGTTGCCGGCGGCGTCGTTGCCGCGCCGTTGCCGGACGGCGGGGTCGGCGCCGTGGTGCCCGAAGGCGGCGTCGGCGTCGTGGTTCCGGGCAATTGGTTGAGTACGCCCTTGCCGTCCGAGGTCGCTGGCACGCGATCGAGAATGTCGATCGGCTTCTCGCCATAGCGCGCAACGATCGACAGTGTCAGCGAAGTGACGAAGAAAGCGGCAGCCAGGATCGCCGTTGCCCGCGTCAGCGCATTGGCGGCGCCACGCGCGGTCATGAAGCCCGATCCGCCGCCGATGCCGAGGCCGCCGCCTTCAGAGCGCTGCAGCAGCACCACGCCGACAAGCGCGAGCACGACCATGAGGTGGACGACGATCAGTACGGTTTCCATAATTTATCCTGGCAAGGCCTTGTGCGGCCGCTGATTTGGAGGCGGCTCAATACAATGCTTTGACGGCATTTCCAAGCCCGTGGCCGGAATATGGGAAGCAATGCGTCCTTTGCAACGATTTCGGCGCCGACCGTCCGCTCAAATGCAGCAAGCAGCTCCTGTTCAAGCGATGTTTCGATAGGCTTCCGCGATGCCGAGGAAGTCCGCCGCCTTCAGGCTGGCGCCGCCGACCAGTGCGCCATCGACATTCCTCACGCCGAGCAACTCGACGGCGTTGGACGGCTTGACCGAGCCGCCGTAGAGAATGCGCATCTTGGCCGCCGTATTGCCAAGCTTCCGCACCAGTTCTTCGCGGATATGCGCATGTGCCTCGGCGACGTCGGCGGCGGTCGGGGTCAAGCCCGTGCCGATCGCCCATACCGGCTCATAGGCAATGACGGTGTTGGAAGCCGTGGCGTTTGGCGGGACCGAACCAGCGACCTGGCGCGACAGCACGTCGAGCGTGGCTCCGGCTTCGCGTTCGGCTCTTGTCTCACCAATGCAGACGATGGCCACCAGCCCGGCGCGCCATGCGGCGGAGGCCTTGGCCTGCACCAAGGCATCGTCCTCCTTGCGATCGGCGCGGCATTCGGAATGGCCGACGATGACATGGCTGGCACCTGCATCCTTCAGCATCTCGGCCGAAATGCAGCCGGTATAGGCGCCGCTTTCCTCGGTGTGGCAATCCTCTCCGCCGGCCCGCACCGGCGTGCGCGACAGAATTTCGGCGGCATGCGCGAGCAAGGTCGCCGGCACGCAGACCACCGCTTCGGTCTCGGCGTCGAGCCCGCTCATGAAGCCGTTGCCGATCATCCTGAGCTCGTTGAGCGAGGCGCTGGTGCCGTTCATTTTCCAGTTGCCAGCGACGAGTGGGCGGATTCCAGGCGTCATGGGATTTGTTTCTCCGGGCAATTTCAAGCTGGCCCTCACTATCAAAATCAGGCCACAAAGCAATCGACAGTGGGCAGGAAGGGCGCTATTGCGCTTGTTTCAGACTCGGCGCATGCGAAATGCGCAAAAATCGGAAGTACTCATGCTTGGTATGTTGAGAAGCGCGGCGGGGACCTGGGTCGCGAAACTGCTGCTGTCATTGTTGGTGTTGAGCTTCGCCATCTGGGGTATCTCGGGACGGCTGATGGGCGGTCTTGCCGGCCATGATGCCGTGATTACGGCCGGAGGCACCAAGGTCTCGATCAACGAATACCGCCTCGCCTACGATCGCCAGCTCAGCGTCATGTCGCAGCAATTCGGCCAGCGCATCAGCCGCGAGCAGGCGACGGCGCTCGGCATCGACAACCAGGTGCTGGCGCAACTCGTGTCGGGCGCCGTCCTCGACGAGCAGGCCCGCAAGCTCGGCCTCGGCCTGTCCAAGGACCGGCTCGCCGAACTGACGCGTGAAGACCCGGCATTCAAAGGGCCTGCCGGAACCTTCGACAGGAGAAGCTTCGAGTACCTGCTTCGGCAGATTGGCATGCGGCCGGAAGATTATTTGAAGAACCGCGCCCAGGTCGCGGTCCGCCAGCAGATCGTCGAGGCGGTTTCGGATGGCCTCAAGGCCCCGGATACATTCTTCAAGGCGGTCGCGCTCTATCGCGGCGAAGATCGCACCATCGACTACCTGACCTTGCCGAAATCGCTTGTCGAGCCGATAGAAGCGCCGTCCGACAGCGTGCTTTCGGCCTATTTCGAGGAAAACAAGAAAACCTACGCCGCGCCCGAATACCGCAAGTTCTCCTATGTCAGGCTCGAACCGGAAGACATCATGGATTTGAGCGCGGTGACCGACCAACAGGTCAGCGACGACTACAACAAGAACAAGGCGCGCTACACCACGCCGGAGATGCGCACCATCGAGCAGCTTGTATTCAAGACGCCTGATGCCGCAAAGGCGGCGCTCGATTCGCTCAGGACCGGCGCCACCTTCGACAAGATCGTCGCTGCCGAAGGCAAGGCGCCGGCCGACACGCTGCTCGGCACGCTGGCCAAGGACAAGATCGCCGACAAGGCGGTCGCCGATGCTGCCTTCAAACTCAACGTCAATGAGGTCAGCCCGGTCGTGCAGGGCGCCTTTGGCCCCGTTCTGCTGCGCGTCACCGAGATCAAGCCCGAAGTGGTGAAGCCGCTGGCCGAAGTGTCCGGGCAGATCCGCAAGGATCTGGCACTGGGCGAGGCAAGCCGCATCTTGCTGGACGTGCACGACAATTACGAGGATACGCGCGCCTCGGGCAGTTCGCTCGCCGAGGCAGCCGCCAAATTGAAGCTGAAGGTCGTCACCATCGACGCTATCGACCGCACCGGCCGAAGGCCGGATGAAAGCATCGTCAAAGACCTGCCGGAATCGCCGGCACTCATCAAGGCGGTTTTCGAATCCGAACCCGGAACCGACAATGAAGGCCTCACCACCGCCGATAACGGCTTCGTCTTCTACGACGTGAGCGGGATCACGCCGGCCCGTGACCGCACATTGGACGAAGTCCGCCAGAAGGTCGTGGCCGACTGGACCGCGGCTGAGACCACCAAACGGCTCACCGCCAAAGCACAAGAGCTCGAGAAGCGTCTCAAGGCTGGCACCACGCTCGAGGTGATCGCCGGTGAGCTCAAGCTCGAAAAGCAGACCAAGCGCGGCGTCAAGCGCGATGCGGACGACGTCGATTTCGGCAAGGAAGGCGCCGCCGCGATGTTCGGCGTCGGCGAAGGAGGCACCGGGCTGATCCCCTCACCTACGGGCGACGGACAGATCCTGTTCAAGGTTGCCGAGGTGTTCGAGCCTGCCGGGGCCGATGCCAGCTCAGTACCCCAGGACGCTCAGAAATCCTTCACCTCCGGCATGTCCGACGACCTGCTCGACCAGTTGGTGGCGCAGTTGCAGACGCAATATGACGTCCGCATCGATCAGGCGGCCGTAACCCAAGCCTTGGCCAGATGAGCGCGCTGAAGATCCACATCGCCAAGGTCGCCGCCGGCAGCGCCCTTTCTTTCGAGGAGGCGCGCGAGGCCTTCGACATCATCATGTCCGGCGATGCTACCCCCGGCCAGATCGGCGGCTTCTTGATGGCATTGCGCGTGCGCGGTGAGACCGTCAGCGAGATCGCCGGCGCCGTCGCCACCATGCGCGCCAAGATGCTGCGCGTCGAAGCCCCCGAAGGCGCCATCGATATTGTCGGCACCGGCGGCGACAATTCGCACAGCGTCAACATTTCGACCGCATCCGCCTTCGCCATCGCCGGCAGCGGCGTGCCCGTCGCCAAGCACGGCAATCGCGGACTGTCCTCGCTGACTGGCGCCGCCGATGTTCTGATCGCATTGGGCGTCAAGATCGACATCCCTCCGGAAACGATCGGCCGCTGCATCCACGAGGCCGGCGTTGGCTTCATGTTCGCGCCGGCGCATCACCCGGCGATGAAGCATGTCGGCCCGACCCGGGTCGAGCTCGGAACCCGCACCATCTTCAACCTGCTGGGCCCGCTTTCCAATCCGGCCAGTGTAAGACGGCAGATGGTCGGCGTGTTCCTGCCCGAATGGATCATGCCGGTGGCAGAAACGTTGAAGGAACTTGGTGCCGACCACGCCTGGATCGTCCATGGCGACGGCTATGACGAGATCACTACCACCGGCGAGACACTTGTCGCCGAACTGGCCGGCGGCGAGATCCGCAGCTTTACGCTGACCCCGGAAGCAGTCGGGCTGAAGCGTCACACCAAGGACGAGTTGCGCGGCGGCGACGCCGCCCACAACGCCCAGGCACTGCGCGACATGCTGGGCGGCGCTGCCGGCGCCTTTCGCGATACGGTGCTGATGAATGCCGGCGCCGGGCTGGTGGTGGCCGGCAAGGTGACGACACTTGCCGACGGCATGGTGACGGCGGCGCAGGCAATCGACAGCGGCCGCGCGCTGAAAGTGCTCGACAGGCTGGTCGAGATTTCGAACGGTTAGAATTATGTCCGACATCCTGCGCAAGATCGAGGCTTACAAGCGCGACGAGATCGCGGCGGCCAAGGCGCGCGTGCCGTTTGCCGAGATCAAGGCACAGGCGACGGATGCCGACGCGCCGCGCGGCTTTCTTTCCGCCCTTGAGGCAAAGCGCAAATCCGGCGGGTTCGCGCTGATTGCCGAAATCAAGAAGGCTAGCCCATCGAAAGGCCTGATCCGCGCCGATTTCGATCCGCCGGCGCTGGCCAGGGCCTATGCGGAAGGCGGTGCCGCCTGCCTTTCGGTACTGACCGACGCGCCCTCCTTCCAGGGGGCGCCCGCGTTCCTCACCGCTGCGCGCGCTGCTGTCGACCTGCCTGCCTTGCGCAAGGATTTCCTGTTCGACCCCTATCAGGTCTACGAGGCCAGGGCATGGGGCGCCGATGCCATCCTGATCATCATGGCCAGCGTCGACGACGCGTTGGCAAGAGAACTCGAAGCGACAGCGTTCGGGCTCGGCATGGACGCGCTGGTCGAAGTGCATGACGAGGCTGAAATGGAACGCGCGCTGCAGCTGTCGTCGCGGCTGATCGGCATCAACAACCGCAATCTCCGGACCTTTGAAACCAGCCTACAGACCTCGGAGCGGCTGGTAGCGATGGTGCCGGCCGACCGCCATCTGGTCAGCGAGAGCGGTATTTTTTCGCACGTCGATTGCCGCCGGCTGGAGCAGAGCGGCATTGCGACTTTCCTGGTCGGCGAGAGCCTGATGCGCCAGCAGGACGTGGCCGCGGCAACGCGCCTGCTGTTGACGGGCAAGGCGCCGGCAGAGGCCGTTTGAGGATGGCGGCCGCCCTCACCCATCTTGGCGCGCAGGGCGAAGCCAATATGGTCGATGTCGGCGACAAAGCTGAGACGGTGCGCACGGCAGTTGCGGAAGGTTTTGTCGCGATGCGGCCCGAGACGCTGGACATGATCCTCGCCGGCGACGCCAAGAAGGGCGACGTGCTGGGCACCGCGCGCATTGCCGGCATCATGGCGGCCAAGAAGACGCACGAACTGATCCCGCTTTGCCATCCTCTGCTGCTGACCAGGATATCTGTCGATATCGAGGCGGACGCCGCGCTGCCCGGCCTGAAGGTGACAGCATTGACCCGCGTCACCGGCAAGACCGGCGTTGAGATGGAGGCTCTGAGTGCCGTCTCGGTCGCTTGCCTGACCATCTACGACATGGCCAAGGCGGTCGACCGCGCCATGGTCATCTCCGGCATCAGGCTGGTTGAAAAGACCGGCGGCAAATCCGGCGACTACAAGATCACCGGAGGCGGGGCCACCGGGGCAGGCCGATAATGGCGCTGGTCCCGGTTGCCGAGGCGCTCGAGCGCCTGCTGGACGGCGCAGCAGCGCTGCCGGGCGAACGCGCCGCACTGCTGGATGCCGCCGACCGCGTGCTGGCGGAGCCGGTTGTGGCGCTCCGCACCCAGCCGCCGTTCAACGCCTCCGCCATGGACGGCTATGCCGTGCGGGTGGCCGACATCGCGTCCGTACCGGCAAAGCTTTCGGTGGTCGGCATGGCGCCGGCCGGACGCGGCTTTGCCGGAACGGTGCAGCAGCGGCAGGCCGTGCGTATCTTCACCGGCGCGCCGCTTCCCGAAGGTGCCGACACCATCGTCATCCAGGAGAACGTCCGCGATCTCGGCGGCGGTGTCGTAGAAGTGACGGAGCCGACGGTGCAGGGGCGAAACATCCGCCGCCTCGGGCTCGATTTCGCCAAGGGCGATGTCCTGCTGCCCAAAGGCCGCCTGCTCGATCCGGCGGCCTTGTCGCTCGCGGCGTCGGCCAACCATCCCGAGGTCGCCGTGGTCAAGCGGCCGCTGGTCGCCATTATCGCGACCGGCGACGAATTGCTGCCGCCGGGCAGCAATCTTGGCCCCAACCAGATCATCTCCTCCAACGCCTATGGTGTCGCCGCCGCCGCACAGTCGATCGGTGCGCGCGCGCTCGACCTTGGCATCGCGCCGGACCGCAGGGAGGCGATCGCTGCGCTGGTTGAAAAGGCCGTGAAGGCTGGCGCGAACGTCATCGTCACGCTGGGCGGTGCCTCGGTCGGCGACCACGACCTCGTCCATGACGTCCTGACCGGGCAAGGCATGACGCTCGATTTCTGGAAGATCGCCATGCGGCCGGGCAAGCCGCTGATGTTCGGGCGGCTGGGCGACATTCGCTGCATCGGCCTGCCCGGCAATCCGGTGGCAAGCCTGGTCTGCACCCAGCTCTTCCTCAAGCCGCTGCTGGCGCGGCTCGGCGGCCGCGCCTTTCAGCAGGATATACGTCAGGTGCGGCTCGGTGCTGCCATGCCGGCCAACGATCTCAGGCAAGATTATGTGCGGGCTGTTGTCACAGACGATGCCGGTACGCTCGTGGCGACGCCGTTCGGCATCCAGGACTCCTCGATGCTGAAAATGCTGGCCGATGCCAACGGGTTGATCGTCCGCGCGCCGTTCGCGCCTGCCGCGGCGGCGGGCTCCCCCTGCGACGTGCTGATGCTACGCTGAACCTGCCTCACTCCGAGATCAAGGTCCGGGTCAGCGGATGGTCTGGATCGGCCAAACCGTCGATGATGTTGAAATGATGCCGGTCAGGCTCGACCACCGAGCTGGTCGCGGCACCCAGGCCGATCCAGATGTTGGCCAGCAACGCGCTCTGGCGCAGGAATTCGGCGCGCTCGCCGCCGCCGGCCCAGCAGGTCAGGCAGGCCTTGTCCATCGGGCGCAGCAGCACCGGACTTTCGGCCTGCGCCTCGGCCTCATCGATCGCCAGCGTCTCGTTCATGCCGGTGCGCATGATCGGGCGCAAATCGTGCACCCCCGAGATCGACACCACGTGACGAACGCGCCGGACCACTTCGGGCGCCAGCGGCGTCGTCGCCGTAACCATCCGGCTAACAAGATGGCCGCCGGCCGAGTGTCCGGTCAGCATCAGCGGCCCTGCGACCATCGCCGCCGCTGTGCCGATCGCCGCGCCGACTTCCTTGACGATGCCGGCAACGCGTATCTGCGGACAGAGCGTGTAGGACGGCATCGCAACCGCATAGCCGCGATCAACAGCGCCAGCGGCAAGATGCGACCAGAAACTCTTGTCGAATGCCATCCAGTAGCCGCCATGGACGAACACCACGAGTCCCTTGGGCTTGGTGGCCGGCAGGATAAGATCGAGCCGATTGCGTGGCTTATCGCCATAGGCCAAGTCGAGCCGCGCCCTGCCCTCGGTCGAAAGCACGTCGCGGAAAACCCGAGCGGGCTCAACCCAGGCCGCCGGCCAGCGATCGCTGCTGGCTATGTTGGCGCCGTTGGCATAGGCGTTGTCCCAATCGGCAATGTGACGTTCGAACACCCTGCGCCCTCCCCTGGCAATATGGCCTTGCGACGTAGCGTGAGCATCGCGCGGCGCGTCGTCGCCAGCCTCACGGCTCCAGCTCTCGCATCAATCTCAAGTGACAGCCGTCTTGATGGCGAAGCGCGCATCCTTCCATGCACCGGTGCGCAGGATGTCCTCAAGTACTTCGACGGCCTGCCAGACATCGGCATAGCCGACATAGAGCGGGGTGAAGCCGAAGCGCATGGTCGATGGCGCGCGAAAATCGCCGATCACGCCACGTTCGATCAGCGCGCGCATGATCTGGTAGCCATGCTCATGCATGAATGAAATCTGGCTGCCGCGTTTTTCCCCATCGCGCGTGCTTTCGAGCGTGAGCCCGTAAGTGCCGCACTTTGCCTCGACAAGCTCGATGAACAGATCGGCCAGCGCGATGCTCTTCTTGCGCACCGCCGTCATGTCGACATCGTTCCAGATGTCGAGCGCGCCCTTAAGCGTGCGCATCGACAGGACCGGCTGCGTGCCGCACAGAAACCGGCGGATGCCGGTGCCGGCCGCATAGCCTGGCTCGAAGGCGAAGGGCCGTGCATGGCCCCACCAGCCGGTGAGCGGCTGCTGGATGTCGGCAAGATGCCGCTCAGCCGCATAGATGAAAGCAGGCGCGCCCGGGCCGCCATTCAGATATTTGTAGGTGCAGCCAACGGCAAAATCGGCGTTTGCCTTGTCGAGCTCGACTGGCATCGCTCCAGCGGTGTGGCAGAGATCCCAGACGATCATCGCCCCGGCTTCCTGGGCTCTGCGCGTCAGCGCCGGCATGTCGCGCAGTTCGCCCGACTTGTAGTTGACGTGGTTGACCAGCACCACAGCGGTGCGTTCGTCGATCAGCTCTTCGATGCTCGGCGCGTCGACCCCCGAGAGGCGCAGCAGCGTATCCTTTCGCGTCGAAGCCACACCCTCAGCCATGTAGAGGTCCGTCGGAAAACTATCGCCCTCGGCGACGATGACCTGCCGCTCCGGTCGCATGGCCATGGCGGCGTGCAGCAGTTTATAGATGTTGACCGACGTCGTGTCGCAGACCACCGTCTGGCCGGCCGCGGCACCGATCAGGCGCCCGAGCTGGTCGCCAAGTTCAAGCGGCATGTTGAACCAGCCGGCCGTGTTCCATGCGCGGATGAGATCATGCGACCATTCTTCGGTCGCGGCCTTGCGCAATTCATCGAAAGCGGCACGTGAAGCAGCTCCTAGCGAATTGCCGTCGAGATAGATCACTCCTTGCGGCAACACAAAGCGGTCGCGCATCGCGCGCAGCGGATCTGCGGCATCCATCGCCTTTATGGCCGCGAGATCGGGAATTCCTGTCATGATTTGCCTGCTCCCCCAAAATTCAATGCAACGCCGGATACGCATCGACTGTTCTTCCATCACCTGGTTGCGCGCAGGAAGGCTCCACCGGCGAGAAGCAGCCTAACCAGGCGGTGGAAACCAGGACTTAACCCGAGGTTGGCGTTTTGAGTTCGTTTCGTTCACGGTGCATTGACCAAACCGCACACTCGATAGGGGTTCACTTCCGTGCCCTCCGCCGACCGACGGCCGATGCCAATGTGGCCTTCCGGGAAGCCAGAAGGGCGCAAACGAAAGCAGAATCAAGGCGATGAGGCTCGCGACGGTGAAAGTGGGGTACCCCGGTTAGGGGACGTCGTTTGTTTCCCGAGCCTTAACGCATTCATTAAACTTTAAACAGTTGCGGAACACAACTGGAACAGATAGTGTTTGTTCTGGGTTTGTTTTCTGATTCTGTTGGGGGTCGCTATGCTGACACGCAAACAACACGAACTGCTTATGTTCATCCACGAAAGATTGAAGGAAAGCGGTATCCCGCCTTCCTTCGACGAGATGAAGGAAGCGCTCGACCTGGCTTCCAAATCGGGAATCCACCGGCTGATTACGGCACTGGAGGAGCGCGGCTTCATTCGCCGTTTGCCCAACCGGGCCCGTGCGCTGGAGGTGCTGCGCCTGCCTGACTCGATCGCCCCCGGCCTCAATGCGGCACGCAAGTTCTCGCCGAGTGTCATCCAGGGCAGTCTTGGGCAAGGCGGTCCGCGGCAAGGCAAGCCGACATCGTCGCGCGTCCCTGCGGCCGGAAATGACGACGATGTCGTCGCCGCCGTTTCGATCCCGGTGATGGGCCGCATCGCCGCCGGTGTGCCGATCGACGCCATCCAGCACCAGACGCATTCGATTTCGGTGCCGCCGGATATGATCATGGGCGGCGAGCATTATGCGCTCGAGGTCAAAGGCGATTCGATGATCGAGGCTGGCATTTTCGACGGCGACACGGTGATCATCCGCAATGCCGATACGGCGAGCCCCGGTGAGATCGTGGTGGCACTGGTCGACGAGGAGGAAGCGACGCTGAAGCGGTTCCGCCGCAAGGGCGCTTCGATCGCCCTGGAAGCCGCCAATCCGGCCTACGAGACGCGCATCTTCGGACCAGACAGGGTCAAGGTGCAAGGCAAGCTCGTCGGACTGATCCGCCGCTACTGAGTTCCGCCCTTGGCGCCGGCTTTGGGTTTGTCGGCCCTGCGGTATGGCGGCAGGCCCCGTGCCGCGCGTGAAAATTTCCGCTGCACGTGCCAGGGCCGGTATGATTTTTCGACCGCGAAACGGATTTCGGCGCGTGTTGCAGCTTGTGGATCGAAATAGACGGCGGCACTTCCCGCGCGCGCCAGTTGCCGTTTGGTGACGACGAGGACCAGCCGGTCGTAGTAGCAGGGGTTATGGGCGGTGGCGTCGTCGATGACGATCAAACTGGCAAAGGCGCAGGCTGGCCGCGCAGTATCGCGGTCCTTGGCTTGTGCGATGATCGCGCCGGATGGATGCCTGGCAAGGCAGAGGCCGTCCGTGCAAATGAACGGCATACCCGGCGGTAGGTCGGCCGGATCGGCAATGTCGAATTGCGGATCGTTCTTTCCAGGTGTTTCCGGCGCGACGATAGCCTCTGATGTGAGCGCGCGTTTCCAGTTGTCGATGGTGAACTCATTCGGGCGTGCCCGGTTGACCGCGAGTTCACCGCTGTCGATCGGCAGCGCGACCAACCGTGCGTCCTCCGAGATCAATACATCGGGTACGCGCGTCTGGGTTGTCGTTAGCAAGCCGGCGAGCGCAAAAGGAAGTGCCGCCAGCCGCAACCAGGTCGTCGCCATGCTGGCAATGACAAGGGCGATCGTCACCAAAAGGACGGATCTCAGCGAAATCAGCCCAACCGCATCGATTGGCGAGCGCTCGGAGATCCACCCGGACAGGGCGATCATCGCCGTCAGCCCCTTGCCCATCACGTATAGGAAAGGCCCATCCGCGCCGAACGGCATCGCCAGCGCACTGAGGACGGCGAAGGGCATGACGACCAGTGAGACGATGGGCATGATGGCCAGATTGGCGAACAGGCTGAGCGGCGCCACGCGCTGGAAATGCCATATGGCGAAAAGCGCCGTGGCGCTCCCTGCAATGATTGAGGTCATCGCCAGGCCGCCCATGCCCAGCAGGACCTTTCGCGTGGCGAGGCGTAGCGGCGACCGCCGCGGCGGCGGCGTGGTGGCCCTGCCGGCGCGGTAGTCGGACCAGCCGGCATAGGCGCCGACAAGGGCCGCCGTCGCGGCGAAGGACATCTGGAAGCTCGGACCGACCACCTCGTGTGGCGACACCAGAATGACCGCGATGGCCGAGATCGCCAGGTTGCGCATGGTGAGCGCGGCCCGGTCGAACAGCACGGCGATAAGCATCACCGCCAGCATGATGAAGCTGCGTTCGGCCGCTACCACAATGCCGGAAAAGACGAGGTAGGCCGCAATCGAAAAAAGCGCGGCGGCCGCGGCATATTTCTTGACCGGCCGTCGCGATGAGAAATCGGGAAACAGCGCAAAGGCGCCGCGTAGCAGCGCCATGATGGTGCCGGCGACCAACGCCATATGCAGCCCCGAGATAGAGATGATGTGATAGATGCCTGTACGCCGCATCGCTTCGTTGATCTCCTCGGGAATGCCGGCGCGCACGCCGACGATCAGCGCAGCAGCAATCTCGCCCTCGGCGCCGCCGATGCGGCTGCGGATATGGTCGGCGATGGATTCGCGCGCGTCTTCGATCGCAGAAGAAAGCCGCGCGGCAAGCGGCATGCTGCCCGACGACACGACTTTCGGATTGCCGAGAAAAAAGCCGCTGCCGCCGATACCGGCGAAATAGCTGTCGAAGGAGAAATCATAGCTGTCGGGCCGCACCGGCCCGGTCGGCGGCAGCAGCCGCACATAGCCGGCGATCTCGGAACCGGCGGTCAGCTCAGCCGGTATTTTCATCGCCGAAGCGGACCCGTTCCGGCATGTAACGCAGTGTCGGCCTGGCGGTTGAGATCACATCGATCGTCAGCCTGATGCGGCCGCTCGCCATGGGCTCGTACGATACGACGCGACCCGTCAGCCGCGTCGAGATTTCGGAACCGAGCATATGCGTCCCGACACGCCAGGTCTCGAACTTGGCGGCAAGCACGCCAAGCGCTCAGAGCAACGCCACTATGAAGCACAGGCGCGTCCTGGGCCATGACCGCGAGACGACGGCACAAAGGGCTGCCAAGGCGACGATAGCGATCGGCTGTGGGAAGGCCGGCTCGGCCGCCATCGCGAAATACACGACCACCCCGCATGCGAGGAACACCGGCACCAGCAGGAAGGCGATGCCGCGGTCGAGTTCCAGGCCGGCCGCCGAGGTTATGCTATTGCGGATACGGGACGGTGACGGGAGGCGGAAGCGACGGCGTAGGCGCACGATGGGCTCGCCCGCGGGCACGGGAACCGTTGCGGGGTCGCTGGCCGGCAGCGACGGAGCATCAAAGCGCGGAGCGGGCAGCAATGCCGGTGCCGGAAGGACAGGCAGGGGAGCGGCAAACAGCAAGCGTTCGCTGACGCCGCTGCCAGCGTCCTCGCCCTCGCCCGCACCACGGCCTCGCACAGCCATCGGGTCTGCCCCTTGCGCCCTCGACCTCCTATGCTACATGAACGCGCAACGCGCGAAAGTCCGCAAACCCACTTCCTTCGCCCGCCTGAGAGTTCCATGCCCGATAAGGTCGTCACCCGTTTTGCCCCCTCGCCCACCGGCTATCTGCACATTGGCGGCGCGCGCACGGCGCTGTTCAACTGGCTGTATGCCAAGCACACAGGCGGCACGATGCTGCTGCGCATCGAGGACACCGACCGCGAGCGCTCCACCGATGCGGCAACCGCGGCCATTCTCGACGGGCTTTCCTGGCTTGGCCTGACATGGGACGGCGAGCCGGTGTCGCAGTTCGAGCGTGCGCCGCGCCATCGCGAGGTGGCCGAGGAGCTCGTTCGCACGGGCAAGGCCTATTATTGTTATGCGACGCCTGCCGAGCTGGAAGCAATGCGCGAGAGCGCACGGGCCAAGGGGCTGCCTCCCCGCTATGACGGACGCTGGCGCGACCGCGACCCGTCGGAGGCGCCGCCCGGCGCCAAGGGGGTGATCCGCATCAAGGCGCCGACAGACGGCGAGACGGTGGTACATGACCGCGTCCAGGGCGACGTGCGCTTTCCCAACAAGGATCTCGACGATTTCATTATTCTGCGCTCGGACGGCAATCCAACCTACATGCATGCCGTCGTCGTCGACGATCACGACATGGGCATCACCCACATCATCCGCGGCGACGATCATTTGACCAACGCCGCACGCCAGACCGTAATCTACCAGGCCATGGGCTGGGAGGTGCCGTCGATGTCGCATATCCCGCTGATCCACGGTGCCGACGGCGCCAAGCTGTCGAAGCGGCACGGTGCGCTTGGCGTCGAGGCCTATCGCGCCATGGGCTACCTGCCGGAGGCGCTGCTCAACTATCTGGCGAGGCTTGGCTGGAGCCACGGCGACGATGAGATCATGTCGATCGCCGACATGATCGCATGGTTCGACATTGGCGACGTCAACAAGGGCGCCGCCCGTTTCGACTTCGCCAAGCTCGAGGCGCTTAATGGCGTGCATATGCGCCGGATGAACGACACCGCGCTGCTCGACATCTTCGTCGCCACTCTGCCCTATCTCGAAGGCGGCCCGGCAATCGCCGCGCGCCTCGACGACGGACGCAGGGCGCAACTGCTTGCCGCTTTGCCGGGCCTGAAGGAGCGCGCCAAGACGCTGGTCGAACTTGTTGAAGGGGCTGCATTCCTGTTCGTCGAGCGGCCGCTGCCGGTCGACGAGAAGGCGGCGGCGCTACTCAGCGGTGAGGCGCGCGCGATCCTGCAGGGCGCTCATGCGGCACTAGCCATGGTGTCGGACTGGTCTGCCGCCTCAGCGGAAGCCGCGATCCGCGACTATGCGCAGGCAGGCGGCCATAAACTCGGCGCCGTGGCCCAACCTTTGCGCGCCGCGCTCACCGGCAAAAGTACCTCGCCAGGTGTCTTTGATGTGCTTGCCGTGCTTGGCCGCGAGGAAAGCCTGGCGCGGATCGCTGATCAAATCGATTAGCAAACTGGCCCAAGAAGATTGGCATTGAAAGGTGTGTTTCGCAGTGCAACATTGGGTCTTGGCCTAATCTGGCGCGCAGATTCAATTGCGGGCGCAAATGTGCGTATTCCGATGCTTTTGACGTGTTGGGTTCAGATATTTTGCCTTTGCCGGCCTGAGGAAACAAAAAGGAGTTTGCTATGACCGAACCTGCGACAAAAATGGAATTTGGCGGCAAAACCCAGGCATCCACGGCAAAGCTGGAACTCGGCGGCAAAACCCATGAATTCAAGATACGAAGTGGTTCGGTAGGACCTGACGTCATCGACATCGGTTCGCTCTACAACACTGCCGGCGTCTTTACCTACGATCCCGGCTTTACGTCGACGGCGAGCTGCGAATCGGAAATCACCTTCATCGATGGCGATGCCGGCATTCTTTTGCACCGCGGCTACCCGATCGACCAATTGGCCGAGCACGGCGACTTCCTCGAAGTCTGCTATCTCTTGCTCTATGGTGAACTACCGACCAAGGCGCAGAAGGACGATTTCGACTACCGGGTGACGCGCCACACCATGGTGCATGAGCAGATGTCGCGCTTTTTCACCGGCTTCCGCCGCGATGCGCATCCGATGGCGGTGATGTGCGGCGTGGTTGGCGCGCTGTCGGCCTTCTATCACGATTCCACCGACATCTCGGACCCTTATCAACGTATGGTCGCCTCAATGCGGCTGATCGCCAAGATGCCGACGATCGCGGCGATGGCCTATAAATACCACATCGGCCAGCCATTCATTTACCCGAAGAACGAGCTGAATTTCGCAGCCAATTTCCTGCATATGTGCTTCGCCGTGCCTTGCGAGGAATACAAGATCAATCCGGTGCTGGCGCGCGCGATGGAGCGCATCTTCATCCTGCACGCCGATCACGAACAGAACGCCTCGACTTCGACCGTCCGCCTGGCTGGCTCGTCGGGCGCCAATCCCTTTGCCTGTATTGCTGCCGGCATCGCCTGCCTGTGGGGTCCCGCACATGGCGGCGCCAACGAGGCAGCCCTGAACATGCTGGGCGAGATCGGCCATGTCGATCACATCCCGGAATTCATTGCGCGCGCCAAGGATAAGAACGATCCGTTCCGATTGATGGGATTTGGCCACCGCGTTTACAAGAACTACGATCCGCGCGCCAAGATCATGCAGAAGACCGCGCACGAGGTCCTGGGCGAGCTCGGCATCAAGGACGATCCGCTGCTCGACATCGCCATGGAGCTGGAAAAAATCGCGCTGACCGATTCCTATTTCATCGAGAAGAAGCTCTATCCGAACGTCGATTTCTATTCCGGCATCACGCTGAAGGCGCTGGGCTTCCCCACCACCATGTTCACCGTGCTGTTCGCGGTCGCCCGTACCGTCGGCTGGATCGCGCAGTGGAAGGAGATGATCGAGGACCCGCACCAGAAGATCGGTCGCCCGCGCCAGCTCTATACCGGCGCGCCGGAACGGGATTACGTGCCGATCGCGAAGCGGTGAAGATGGTGAATGGGAGCAGCGAAGCGTCGCTCCCTGTCCATGGAAACCACTATTCACAATTCACTATTCACCGTTCACTCACTTCCTCACCATGCCCATCACCACCCCAGCGGCAATCTCGCCTGACGGCTTGGCGGTTGCCATACGCCCGGCAATCTCGGCAAAACCGTGCTTCTGCCAGGTGCGGTAGGCGGTATCGGAGAACAGCGCTTCCAGCTGCCGCGCCAGATAATGCGGCCGCACATATTGATTGTAGTGCTCCGGCACAACCGGCCGGTCGGCAATGAGATTGGGCAAGGCTGCGCTCCATACTTTGATTAGCGGCTGCGCCATGCGCATGACCGGATCGAGCCGGTAGCAGGAGATCATCGGCACACCCGCCAGTGCCAGTTCCAGCGATACCGTCCCCGATGCGATCAGCGCCGCGTCCGCCTTGCCGAAGGCCTGCCATTTGCGTTCGGCATCAAGTATGATCTCAGGCTTCTCGTCCCAGCTCGCGACCGAGGTCCTGACCAGGTCGGCGACGTGTGGCACCGTCGGCAACAGCAGGCGCAAGCGGTGCCCGCGTGCCCGCAGGATCGACACCGTCTCGCCGAACGGCCCAACCAGGCGCCGCACCTCGCCGCGACGCGAACCGGGCAATACAAGCAACGTTTTCACTCGGTCAGCGGAGACGTCACGCGGCTGCGCCTGCGCCCTGGCGGCACTGACTATGCCCGGATCGTGTGCAAGGCGATGCCCGACATAGGTGCCGGGCGGCCCGCCCAGGCGAGCGAGTTCCTTCACCTCGAACGGCAGGATGCAAAGAATGTGATCGACATATGGCTTCATCGCCGCCGCCCTGCCCGGTCGCCAGGCCCACACGCTCGGGCAGACATAGTGGACGGTCGGGATGGTCGGATCGGCGGCACGCACCTTCTTGGCGACGCGCAGCGAGAAATCCGGGCTGTCGATGGTGATAAGGCAATCGGGCTTTTCACCGGCAATCGCGTTTGCCGGCTGGCCGATCCGCCGCATCAGGCGCGGCAGGTCGCGCAGGATGGCGCTAAGGCCCATCAGCGCGATCTCGCTGCCGTCGAACAATGGCGCCAGGCCGAGCGCCTGCAAATGGCGGCCGCCGATGCCGACAAGCCGAACGTCGCGCCCAGTCATGAGCTTGAGCGCCTGCACAAGGTCGGCGCCAAGCAGGTCGCCTGACTCCTCGCCGGCGACGACGGCTATCTTCAACGGCCGCTCATTCGCCATGCGCCGGCTCCGCAGCAGGCAGCCCGATCACGAAGAGGCCGAGCGCATTGGCACACCCGATGGTGGCGGGACCTTCGAGCACCAGCGAGCGGCCGGCTTCGACGGCAATGCCGGCCAGTCCGGCGGCATGCGCCGCCTCGACCGTCAGCGGACCGATGGAGGGCAGATCGGCACGCAGTTCCTGACCGGGCTTGGCACATTTGACCAAAACACCACGGCTCCTGCCAGCCAGCCTGCCGTGCCCGCGTAATTGTTTTGTCCGCTCGAGCAGCCCGTCGGTGCCTTCGACGCCTTCCAAGGCAATGGCGCGGCCGCCGACCGCAACAGCCGCCTGGCCGATATCCAGCGCACCGATTGCTTTTGCTGCAGCGTGCGCCGCCTCGATGTCGCGCCAGTCGGATTTGCGTGGCGCCGCCTTGGTCAGCAGGCCTTCGGCAGCGACCAGGTCCGGCACGATCTCGTGAGCGCCGACGACCTTGATGCCGCTGCGCTCGATCCTGCGCACGAACAGTTTCAGCACCGTGTCGTCCCCCCGGGTTACACCGACGAACAGGCTGGGTAGCCACGCGAGCAGGCCCAAATTGAGGCGCATGGCGCTCAGCCTGGGGCGCCGCGTGATATGACCCGCGGTCACCACATGCGTAACGTGATGCCGCTTAAGGATCGGCAGCAGCGAGCCGACGTCTTCCAGCCTCAAGGTTGTCTGCTCATAGGGCTCGAAATCGGCTATGCGATCGACCTCGCCGGCCGCCATCACGACGAAGGGCAATTTGCCCTGCCGGGCGAGCGCTCGGGCAATTTCGACCGGGAGACTACCGCCGCCGGCGATGATGCCGACCTTGGCATCTGGCGCGAGATCAAGGCCCTTTCCGGCAGCCTCAATCTTCGTCATCTGCCCTCAGTCTTCATCATCGGTATCGTCGCCGTCGCTACCCTTGAGCGACGGCACGGCGTAGTGCCGCTTGCCGCGACCGGCGATGAAGTCGACGATCTTCATGGCAGTCGGCGACGAGGCGAATTCCGCCTTGGCGAATTCGATGTTTTCGCCGACGGTCCGGGAGCGATCGAAGATCGTCTTGTAGGCTTTGCGCAGCAAGTGGATCTCCGAACGCGGCAGGCCGGCGCGCTTCAGGCCAATGATGTTGAGGCCGCGAAGGCTGGCACGGTTGCCAACGGCGATGGCGTAAGGAATGACGTCGCCGACGATCGCCGAGCAACCGCCGAGGAAGGCGTTATCGCCGATGCGGACAAACTGATGAACCGCGGTAAGGCCGCCGATGTAGACATTGTCACCGACTTCGCAATGCCCGCCTAACGTCGCTTGATTGGCGAAGGTGGCATTCTTGCCGACCACGCAGTCGTGGGCAATGTGGGCATAGGCAAGGAAATTGCCGTTGTCGCCGATCGTCGTCTCGCCGCGGCTGGAATCGGTGCCGACATGCATGGTGACGCCTTCGCGGATCGTGCAGTTCTCGCCGATCACCAGCGTGGTACGGCCGCCCTTGTGCTTGGTGTTCTGCGGCGGCCCGCCCAGTATCGCCATCGGATAGACCTTGGTCGATGCGCCGATGGTGGTCGCGCCAATCACCGAGACATGGCTGACCAGTTCGACGCGGTCGCCGATCACGGCGTCGGGGCCGACGTGACAGAAGGGCCCGATGCGGGCGCCTTCGCCGATTTGGGCGCCTGCCTCGATGACCGACGATGGATGGATGACTGTCTGGATTTTCATTAGCATTCGTTTGTCAGCCGCTTGCGACCATCATCGCCGAGATCTCGGCTTCCGCCGCCTTGGCGCCATCGACGAGGGCCTCGCAAGCGAATTTGAGAAGATTGCCGCGTTTCTTGATTTTCTTCACATGAATTTTCAACTGGTCGCCTGGAACGACCGGCTTGCGGAACTTGGCATTGTCAATGGTCAGGAAATAAACCAGCGACGGCTTTTCCGTACCAAGGCTGCGGATGCAGATGGCGCCGGCCGTCTGCGCCATCGCCTCGATGATCAGCACGCCGGGCATGACCGGCTGGTCGGGGAAATGACCTTGGAAATGCGGCTCGTTTATGGTGACGTTCTTGATGCCGATGGCGGATTCGTCGCCATCTATGTCGACAATACGGTCGATCATCAAGAACGGATAGCGGTGCGGCAGAAGCTTCATCAGCCGCATTATGTCAACCGCTTCGAGCGTCGCCGCTGCGATGTCAGCCATTTCCCCCCTCACCCTGTTTGCGCGTCCGTGCAAGTCTGCGCAAGGCCGCTATCTCGCGCATGGCTTCCGCCATCGGCTGCGCCGGATATCCTCCCCAAATCTCACCGGCAGGCACATTGCTCATAAACCCGCTTCTTGCCGCAAGCTTGGCCCCGGACCCGATGGTCAAATGATCCGCAAGGCCGACACCGCCACCCATGGTGACGTTGTCGCCTACCGTCACGGAACCGGAAATACCCGAAAGCCCGGCTATTATGCAATTGCGGCCGATGCGAACGTTGTGGGCGATCTGTACCAGATTGTCGATCTTGGTACCCTGGCCGATGATCGTGTCGGACATGGCGCCGCGATCGACGGTCGTATTCGACCCGATCTCGACGTCGTCCTGGATGATGACACGGCCGATCTGCGGAACCCGCTCCGGACCCTTGGCGCCGGCCACGAAACCGAAGCCATCCTGGCCGATCCTGGCACCGCCATGGATGATGACACGATTGCCGATCAACGCATATTGCACGCTGGCTCCTGGACCGACATAGCCGTCGCGGCCGATCTGCGAGGACGGACCGATGACCGCATGCGGGGCAATAACGGTCCCGCTGCCGATGGCAGCGCGCGGTCCGATGACCGCACCCGCTTCGATGATCGCACCGGGCTCGATATGGGCGGTCGCATCGATATGGGCGTGCGGCGAGATACCGGTTTCGCTGGTCATCGGTCCAGGCGTCGCAGCCGCCGGGAAAAGCAGGCGCCCGACCATTGCGAAAGCCTGCTGCGGGCGCGGATGCACCAGCACCGCAATGCCCGCCGGCGCCTTGCCGGCAAATTCGGCAGGGCAGAGAACCGCCGCCGCCCGCAGTGCCTGCATCAGCGCGAAATTGCGCCTGCCATCGACGAAGACAAGTGCGTTCTCGCCGCCTTCGTTGGCGGGCGCCAGAGCCTCGATCGAAACATCGGAGAGACCGGAATCGACAAGCGTCGAGCCGGTCAGATTCGCGACTTCGCCGGCCGTATACCGGCGTGAGGGCGCGAAGAACACCGGATCGGTCATTCCAGAAGCAATATCCAGCTAGCGCATGACCCCGAAATCGGAAATCGATCCTCGGAAAGGATCATGCGCAAATCAAAGTGCTACAACGTCGTTTGCGCGTCCGCTAGGACGCGCTGCGCTGTAGTTTCGGATCACTGCCATCCACGCATCAGAAGCGGGTCGATATGCCGAAGTTGAATTCCTGCACGTCGTCGGTCTTTTCCTTCTTGACCGGGATCGCATAGTCGATGCGGATCGGGCCGAAAGGCGATGCCCACATCATGCCGACACCGACGGAAGCGCGCCATTCCATGCCGGTTGTCGAAGAATTGACAAGGCCACTTGCGATTTTGCTGCCGTAGAGCGTTGCCGCATCGGCGAACACAGCGCCGCGCAAACCGAAGCTTTCGGGGATGACCGGCAGCGGGAACTGCGCTTCCGCCGAGGCATTGAAGTAGGTGGTGCCGCCGAGATGGTCATTGCTGTTGTCCGAAGCAACCGGGCCGATGCCGCCATATTCGAAACCGCGGATCATACGGTCGCTGCTCTGGAAATGGTCGAAGACGCGCAGATCGCCGTTGCCATACCCCTGGACATGGCCGGCGCCGCCCGAAATGAGGCCCACCAGATCCAATTGTTCGGATAGCGTCTGATAGATGCTGCCGCGCGCCGTGACCTTGATGAACTTGGCGTCGCCGCCGAGGCCGGCCACTTCCGTGCCGACATTGGCATAAATGCCGTCATGCGGGTTCTTCATGTCGTCGATCGTATTGTAGATCAGGCCGAGACTGACCGAAGACTTGAGCCATGGGCTCTCGTTAACGCCGTTTACGATCGCCTGGGAGACGTCGCAGGTGCCACCATTGATAATGGGAACGCAGCCCTCGTCGAACTTGTACTTCTCTTGCGAGATGTTGTACGCCAGCTGCGTCGAAATGTTGTCTGTGATTGGCAGGCCGAAGCGAACGGTCGCGCCCGTCGTGTCGCTGTCGTAATGGTCGTAGTTACGGCTCTGCTTGTAGATGTCGAAGCCGGCCGCGATGCGGCGTCCGAGGAAATAGGGTTCGGTGAAAGAGAAGCTGTAGTCGCGCGAGTTCTTGCCACCGCCCGCCGCCACCTTGATGAATTGGCCGCGACCGAGGAAGTTGCGCTCACTGATGGAGCCTTCGACGGACGGACCTGACGTTTCACCGCCGCTCGAATAACCGGCGCCAACGGTGAACTCACCGGTCGATTTCTCGACCACGTCGACCACCAGCACAACCTGGTCCGGCTCAGAGCCCGGAACGGTGGAAATTTCGACTTTCTCAAAATAATCGAGCGCTTCCAGCCGCCTCTTCGCGCGCTGGATGAGGACCTGATTGAAGGCGTCGCCTTCGCTGACATCGAACTCGCGGCGAATGACGTAGTCGCGCGTCCGATCGTTGCCGCGAATCTCGATGCGCTCGATGTAGGCCTTGGTACCCTGGTCGACCGTATAGACGACCGAGATCGTGTGATTCTCGAAGTTGCGGTCGCCGCGCGGCGTCACCTGGGCGAAGGCATAGCCGGATCCAGCCACCTTCTCGGTCAGCGCAATGATCGTGTCCTCGACGTTCTTGGCGTTGTAGACATCGCCCTTGTGCGTCTCGACCACCGATTCAAGCGACTTGCTGTCGACCTCGGGGATCGTGCTTTCGACGCTGACATCCCCGAACGTATAACGCTCGCCCTCCTGCACCGTGATGGTGACGGTGTATTTGTTGGTGGTGTCGTCGAGTTCGCCGACAGCCGAGACGACCTGGAAGTCGGCATAGCCGTGGTTGTAATAGAAGCGGCGCAGCAGCTCCTGGTCGGCGCGCAGCTTGTCCTCGTCATAGACGTCGTCGCGCAGAACGAACGACAGGAATGACGAGCGCTTGGTGGAGATGATGTCCGACAGCCGGCGGCTCGAATAGGCGCTGTTGCCGACGAAATTGATCGCTGCAATCTGGGTGCGGCCGCCTTCGTTGATGTTGAAGACCACGTTTACCCGGTTGTCGCCGAGATCCATAATCTGGGTGGTCACGGCGGCGTCGTCGCGGCCAATACGCCGGTATGCGGCCTTGACCGCCTCAACATCGGCGTCGAGCTGCTGTTGCGAGAAGGTGCCGCGCGGCTTCAATTGCACCGCGGCTTCAAGCGCGTTGTCCTTGAGCTTCTTGTTGCCCTGGAACAGCACCTGGTTGACGACCTGGTATTCGGAAACCTTGATGACCAGCGTCGATCCGACCTGGTTGATCTGCACGTCCGAAAACAGCCCGGTGCCAAACAGCGCCTTGACCGCATCGTCGATATCCGAACTTGAAAACGCCTTGCCGGGTTTGATCGTCACGTAATTGCGGATGGTGTCCGCGTCGACGCGCTGATTGCCGGTGACTTCGACTCTGGAGACGACAGCCGCCTCGGCGGCCGATGTGGCAACGAACTGCACTGCGAGCGCGCCTGGTACAACCAGAGCGGCGGACATAGCCACCGCGGACGCGGCGCTCAGAAACTTGGATGCTGCCTTCATCGGGCTTTTGTACCTTTTCTCGAAGTCCCCACGGCGAGAAAACCGGACGTGCGGTAATTTCCCCTACCGTATTAACCGGATTTTCCCTACACGCAAGGCTTCTGGTTAATTTGTATTTACTTAACCCTGTGGCGTGGCTTTCGCGTCACGCAAATCCCCACGCATGGTAAACGGCGTCTCAACATTGCTCGTGCCGAAGCCAAATTCCTTCATGATTTCAGCACCCAAACAGATCGTTCCAGAAAACAAAGCCCATGAAGCCGAGCACCAATATGAGGCCGCTTCGGTAAGCCATTTCCATCATCCGTTCGGACACCGGCCGCCGGATGACAGCCTCCACGCCGTAGAACAGAAGATGCCCTCCGTCGAGGGGGGGAATCGGCAATAGGTTC
Source organism: Mesorhizobium sp. M0166 (assembly GCF_040322255.1). Lineage (NCBI taxonomy): Bacteria > Pseudomonadati > Pseudomonadota > Alphaproteobacteria > Hyphomicrobiales > Phyllobacteriaceae > Mesorhizobium > Mesorhizobium sp. M0166. The sequence continues at coordinate 197,590 of NZ_JAMYTD010000007.1, forward strand.
AGAATCCCTATCCCGACTGACAGGAATGCAACAAGCTGCACGAGCCATTCAAAGCCGAGCTTTGCCGCCTGACCCGACATCTTGGCGATCTTGATGGGGCCGCCCAGCTGGCACTTGTCCTCGCGACCGACAACGAAACGTTGCAGGAACTGGCCGGTGCGCTGGATGACGTGACCGGTTTCCTGGACCGCTGCCCCGACCGCCCCGGCCGGGCTGTAGGTGATCAGCCGCGGTTGGCCGAGTTCCTTGTTGTTGACGACGCCGATCACGGCCACCTGGACCTTGTTGCCCAGTGCGTCTTGTTGTTCCATCAAGCGCGGCGTCGCCGTGACGGTGATTTCCTTGCCGGCGCGTAGCATGACGAAGGTGATGCTGTCGCCGGCGCGGCCAGAGACCAGACGCTGGACGTCGGCAAAGGTCTCGACCTTGCTGCCGTCGACGCTGACGAATCGGTCGCCGGGCATGATGCCGGCCGCGGCGGCCGGACTGCCGACGGTGACCTCGGCCACCATCGGCTCCAGCACGGGCCGGCCATGGACGGAAAACAGCACGGCAAAGACGGCGATCGTCAGCAGGAAGTTGAACAGCGGCCCCGCCACGACGGTCGCCGCACGCTTCCAGATCGGCTGCGTGTGGAAGGCAACCTTGCGTTCCTCGTCGCTCAGCGCCTCGATCTCCTCCGAGCTGGGCTGGCTCGACGTCGCGTTCATGTCGCCGACGAACTTGACATAGCCGCCGAGCGGTATGGCGCAAAGCTTCCAGCGCGTGCCGCGGCTGTCGTTGAAGCCTATGATCTCAGGGCCGAAACCGATCGAAAAGGCTTTTGCGCCGATACCGCACCAGCGCCCGACGAGGTAATGGCCCATTTCGTGGACGAAAACGACCACGGTCAGCACGAACAGGAAAGGCACCAGCGTGCCGAGGACAAAGCCCTCTGTGCTGAAAAGCGCGTGAAGAATCTCGTTCAACTCATGCCCTCAAATTCATCCACGGCACAGATCACGCCGCGACTGTGACATCAATCCAGGCGAATCCATGGCGCAGCCCCGCGCCGGCCCACCGACGATGCCGCTCAAACCGGAAACAGCCCCTGTGCCGGATGATCGGCGGTCGCGGAAATCCAGCCGATGACGTATAGGGCGACAGCCGCCGCGACAAGCCCATCGACCCGATCCATGATGCCGCCATGGCCGGGTATCAGCGTGCCGGAATCTTTACGGCCGTGGCGTCGCTTGACCCATGATTCGAACAGGTCACCGGCCTGCGCGGCGATCGAAAGCACCAGTGCGACCACGCCAAGCACGACGAGGTTGCCCGTTCCGGCTACGGCGGCCAGAAGCAGCCCGGCCACTACGCCGCCGACCACCCCACCGAGCGCCCCGCTCCGCGTCTTGCCCGGCGAGATCGACGGCGCCAGCCTTGGGCCGCCGACGGAGCGGCCGACGAAATAGGCAAAGATATCGGTCGCCCAAACCACGGCGAATAGGAACAGAATGGCCAGCAGCCCTGAATGGTCGCCGTCACGCAAGAAGGCCAGCGACAAGCCGGACACGGCCGCATAGGCAAGGCCGGATGCTTCCCACGGTCCTGCCCTGCGCATGGAGGAAGCGACGGCAGTGATAGCCACCAGAGCCGCGACGAGCGGCAGCAGCAAAGATGCAGGCAGGCCGGCGACAAGGGCACCAATAAAGACCACGATCAGCGCCGCGGGCAGAAAGCCGAGACCTGCCGTAGCACTAGCGCCCGCCGGGGCAACGGGGCGGCTCATCCGCGTCCACTCGTGGAAGATCGCCGCCGCCATGGCAGCGCAAAGCAACCGGAAGGACAGTCCGCCGAGCCAGGTCAGGGCAAGCGTGACGATGGCAAGCACGACGGCCGAAATGACCCGGAGTTGGAGGTTGCTCATTCCTCAGCCTGAGGCGACATCTTGGGCGGCAAGTCCGCCGAAGCGGCGCTCGCGGCCGGCGAAATCGCGCAGTGCATCGGACAGGTGCTCGCGACTGAAGTCGGGCCAGTAGCAAGGCAGGAAAACGAGTTCGCTATAGGCAGCCTGCCATAACAGGAAATTCGACAACCGAAGCTCGCCGCTGGTGCGGATGACCAGTTCCGGGTCCGGAATGCCCTCTGTATCGAGCGAGCTGGCAAAGGAATCGGCCGTGATCGCCTCGCTCTCGATCTCACCGCGCGCCACCGCCGCTGCGAGCTTGCGCGCGGTGCGCACGATCTCGTCGCGCCCGCCGTAATTGAAGGCAATAACCAGTGTCAGCGCCTCGTTGCGGAGAGTGAGCGTTTCGGCTTCCTCAAGCAGGCCCCTTATGTCGGGCTGCAGCCCTGCCCTGTCACCGATGACCCTGATCCTCACCCCACTCTGGTGCAGCTCGGCGAGGTCACGTCGGATGAAAAGCTTCAGCAGGCCCATGAGGTCGCTGACTTCGGATTTCGGCCGTGACCAGTTTTCCGACGAAAAAGCGTAGACGGTCAGGAAGGAGATGCCGAGGCCGGGGGCGGCCCGCACTGTCTTGCGCAGCGCCTCGACGCCGGCGCGGTGACCGGCCAGCCGCGGCAAGCCACGCGCCTTGGCCCAGCGTCCGTTTCCGTCCATGATGATCGCGACATGCGCGGGCGTTGCCATATTCTCGCTTCCGGGCCAGGCGTGGCCAGACCCTAGACCTGCATGATTTCCGCTTCCTTGTCGGAAAGCAGGTGGTCGATGGTGCTGATTGTCTCGTCGGTCAGTTTCTGAACCTGGTCGGCCCGTTTGCGATGGTCGTCCTCACTGATGTCGCCGTCCTTTTCCGCCTTTTTCAGAAAGTCCATGCCGTCCCGACGAACGTGGCGTGCGGCGACGCGGGCATTCTCGGCATAACCGTGCGAGATCTTGACCAGCTCCTTGCGGCGCTGTTCGTTGAGCTCGGGCAGCGGAATCCTGAGATTGGTACCGTCGACGATAGGATTGAAGCCGAGATTGGCTTCACGGATGGCGCGGTCGACTGCGCTGACCATCGACTTGTCCCAGACCGAAACCGAAATCATGCGCGGTTCCGGCACCGACACTGTTGCCACCTGGTTGATCGGCATGGTGGTGCCATAGGCCTGCACCTGGACGGCGTCGAGCAGGTTGCTCGACGCGCGGCCGGTGCGCAGCGAAGCCAGATCATGCTTGAACGCGGCGATCGCCCCGTCCATGCGCCGTTTGAGATCGTCGTACTCGCCACTCATCATCGTCTCCTCGACCCGTTAACCCGGGTTCACTGCTTAGGCCCTGTTCGAGCCTCATCCGCAACCGGTCCCTTTCGGGTTCATGGTCCGGTCAATCGTCTGCGACAACCGTGCAACGGCCGCCGCCCCTCAGGATATCGCCGAAACCACCCTTCTCGTGGATCGAATAGACGATTATCGGAATGTTGTTTTCGCGCGCAAGTGCAATCGCCGCCGTATCCATGATCGAAAGCCCGCGTTTGATGACTTCGTCATGGCTGATCCGCTCGAAACGTGTCGCGTGCGGGTCCTTCTTGGGATCAGCCGAATAGACACCATCGACCTGGGTGCCCTTGAACAGAGCATCGGCTCCGATCTCGGCGGCGCGAAGGGCTGCAGCCGAATCGGTGGTGAAGAACGGATTGCCGGTGCCGCCAGCGAAGATGACGACCTTGCCCTGGTTCATGTAGGCGGTCGCCTGACGCTGCGAAAAACTTTCGCAAAGCTCGGGCATGGCGATCGCCGACAGCACAACGGCGTCGACGCCGATCTTGTTGAGCGAGGTGCGCAGCGCCAGCGAGTTGATGACAGTGGCTAGCATGCCCATATGGTCGCCGGTAACGCGGTCGCCGCCCTTCGAGGCAACCGCGACGCCACGGAAGATGTTGCCGCCGCCGATGACGACACCGACTTCGATGCCCAGTGCGCGGGCCTCGGCGATGTCGGCGGCGATGCGGTCGACCACCGATACGTCGATGCCGAAATGCTGCTCGCCCATCAACGCTTCGCCCGATGCTTTCAGCAAGACACGTCGGTAGAGGGGCTTCACCGTCATCTGGTCCTCGTCATCGTGCGTGTGACGCGTTTCGGTGCGCCCCGAACCACTGGGCGTTCCGATACACGAAGGGGGCCCCGATATAACCCCGCCCCCCCGCCGCAAAGTTTTTAAACTAGACCCCGCTATACCAGCACTCAAACCCCCAAAAAATCCAATGAAAGAAAAGGGCCGCCCAAAAAATTCCCGCGTAACC